>DBGBEM010000030.1:0-7524 GCA_048477235.1 Muribaculaceae bacterium
GCGCATGCAGCCCCGCCGTCTATTTTCCCGAAACTCCCGAAACTCCCGAAACTCCCGAAACTCCCAAAACTCCCAATTTCAAGTGAAAAAAGGATTTTTCACTTGCCATTGCGCTCGCCTTTCACTAACTTTGCCCGAGAGTCTTTCAAATTTGAATTATGGAGAAGTGGAATCAACTTTCCGACAACGAAATAAAGATGGGCTTTGTCGCCTCATGTATAGAGAGCGCGGCAGAGCGCGTCGGCTGCCGAAATGATGAAATGCTCGACCGCATGGAAGCAGTCGGACTTATCGACAAATACATCTTCCCCCATTACGAAGCCCTCCATACCGAAGATCGGAACAATCTGACCGACAACATTATAGAGACCCTTAACCACTGGGAACAGCTAAACGCAGACCACCATGAGTGATAAGATGGAAATCTATCATGCGGCCACTGAACCCGTTGCCACACCATTGTGCAGTGCCGGCCGAAAAAATCTCGACTTCGGACCGGGCTTCTATATGACCGACATATACGACCAGGCCGTTATGTGGGCCAAACGCCGCGCCGCCGAACGGCAGAAGTCGGCAATTCTCAACGTTTATCTTCTTGACCGTCAAAGTCTGTTCAAAGAAGCCCGCATCAAGGTCTTCGGGAGTTACGACAATGAGTGGCTCAATTTTATTGTCGCTTGCAGAAAAGGGGAGCCTGTATGGCAAGATTATGACTATATCGAGGGTGGTGTGGCCAACGACCGTGTCATCGACACAGTCAATCTTTTTATTAATGGTCTGATTTCAGAAGAAGGCGCTATAAGGCGTTTACGTTACCTGAAGCCCAACAATCAGATCTGCCTTCTGAATCAGGAGATGCTCGACCGCCATCTCATTTTCAACGAAGCCATAAAACTGTCGGAGTGATGGATAACTACAGCAAGGAAATTCTCGATATTCTCAGATGGAGCCGAATGGGCGTGATTGCGTGCCGCATCGCCGAACTAACCGGAAAATCACCTCTTGAGGCTCTAAAAAATTTCTATCGCAGCGAAACATGCCGCCGGTTCCACGACCGCCGCACAGGCCTCTACATCCAGAGCGACAATTACATCGCCGACGACTATCTCATCGAAAAGGGGATAATGAATTAATCCGGCGAGTGATGGCATGACCACGTAGATAGTCCTCCCAAAACTCCCAGAACTCCCAAGCGTCAGGCGTAGGAGTGGAGGCCGGGAAGGAGGTAGTTGGCGCCGAAGTAGGTGAAGATGACACTGACGATGGCCAGCAGCAGGTAGAGGTTGAGGACGCGCGGCCGGCGCATACGGCGTAGCGAGGCGGCGTGGAGCGGTACGGCGTAGATGAGCATGGTCACCAGAGCGCAGGTCTCTTTCGGGTCCCAGCCCCAGTAGCGCCCCCACGACTGATTCGCCCAGACGGCGCCGACGAAGATTCCGGCGGTGAGCAGAAACTCGGCGGGAACAAGCAGGACGCTGTTTGTCAGAGCCATGCGATCGCAGAGGTCGCGGCGCGAGAGTCCGACGGCGGCGAGCACAGCCATGAGAAGAAACATAACGTAGGAGGTCATGACGAGCATGACGTGGACTGTCAGCAGGCGGCTCGACAGAACGGGCTGCAGGGCGGCTATGCGCGGTGTGGCCGAAGCCATGGCGGCAGTGAAGAGGGCCATGGCGGCTGTCAGCATCAGCGCGCCCTGGATAAGGCGCCGCCGGCCGCAGAACAGTGCTGCCGCCGAGGCGGCGAATCCCATGAAGAGCATCGTCTCGGGGCCGTTTGAGACGGGCACGTAGCCGCCGAGCCAGCCGCGCACGGCGAGAATGGCGGCGACGGCGAGAGCCGTCAGCCCGCAGAGAGCGGTAGCAACAGTTCCCAGCCAGCGTTTTTTGGACAGGGTGCCGCGCTTCAGCGCGCACCAAAGCAGAAATCCGCCGACCGTCAAAGCAATCAGCGCCAGCGGCAGCGGCCGCGCCAGGCGGTTGTAACGGCGCTCGACGTCGACGCGCAGCGGCGAGGGAAGCCCTTCGGGAGCGGCATAGCGGCGCTGGGCTTCTATAAGGTCGAGCATGACCTGTCCGGCGCCGATATTGTCGCCCGAGGCTACGAGACGCTGTATCGACGGCATTGTCTCAACCATGAACCGCCACTGGTCGAGGCCCATCGCCGAGGGGCGGCGCCCTGTCAGCGAGAGCCATTCGAGCCGGCCAGAAGCCGTGCGGTAGGGATAGATGCGGAAAGCCTCGCCGGTGCCGAGCCATGTTATCAGAGCGCGGCGCTCCTGCTCTTTCTTCCCCGACGCGTCGGGATGTGAGGCGAGATAGTCGCGGTTCCAGTCATCGAACCAGAAGAGCCATCCGGCCAGAACCTGCTCGGGCGTCATGCCGCGGTAGGAACGGGCGCCGTAGAGCTTCGAGGTGACGTCGCAGGCCATTGTCTGCATCGGCGCCACGCGGTCGTTCCAATAGACGAACACCCGGCCCATGCGCGTTGCCAGTGGCCGCTGCATCGTCGGCAGATCTCCGGCAGAGGCTGTGGCCGCAACGACGATCATAGCGGCCGCGAGCAGCTTGCGCAGGTGTGCGCGCCAGCAGGTGCGCCGCTGAAAGAAGAACAGAACCATGGAGAGGCCGAGCAGAGCATACCCGGTGTAGGTTATGGCTATGCCCCACGGATCGCGGGCAACCAAGAGTGTCGAGTCGGCGGCTCCCATGGCTGTCTGGTAGAAACGCCATCCGCGGTAGGTGGCTACGCTGTTCATGGCGACGGTCAGGTCATGGCCGTGGACGGTTATGTGGCTGCGAAAATCCATCGGCGTTGTCGAGGCCGGGTAGAAGACAACCTCGGCGCTGCGCAGGGCCACACCGAACGGGAAAGTGCCGTCGCCGGGCCCCGACGTCTTGTCGAAACGGGTCACGGCCGGGGCGCCGTCGGCGAGCGTGACCGTGCCCGTTATGCCACAGAAATGAGTCACAATCGCTCCGGCCACGATAATGGCCAGAGCGATATGTATCAGGAGCGTTGCCGCGGGAAGATGTCGTTTCATAGGGGGGGTCAGATAGCGTCGACGAAGCGGATTATGGCGTCGCGGTCGGCCTTCGGGAGGGCGCGGAACTTGACGACAGTGTGATAGGCGTCGGACTGAGGCGAATAACCGTGCCACATGATGGCTTCGAGCGTCGTGCGGGCGCGGCAGTCGTGGAGACGGTCGGCAGTCGGCGAGCCTGTAACTTTCTGATGGAGACCGCGTCCCCAGAGAGGCGTCGTGCGGCACCATCCGCCACGTATGTCGGAGGCCATCATCAGTTTGTGCTGAACCATATCGGTGTAGGGCCAGATAGTCTGATAGGGATAGCGCGGCAGCTCGTCCCCCTTGAAGAACTTCGCAGGGTCGGCGATATTGTCGGGGCCGGTTGTCCAGCTCGGACGGTGGCAGTAGTCACATCCGATCTGGGCGAAGAGCTCGCGTCCGCGGATAACATCGGGATCGTCGATGTCGCGCACGGCGGGAACGGCCAGACCGCGGTGCCATACCATGAGGTCGGTATATTCGTCGTCGGTCATCTCGGGGTCGAGATCTTTCGAGAGCAGATAATTCTTGATTCGGTCTTCGATCGGGCCTGTCCACCATTCGGGATGCTTGCGCGAGGGATCGACCTTGGCCAGATAGTCGTCGAAACCGGCCTGCACGTCGGGGTCTTTCGCGGAATACTCGGCATAGGTTCCGGCAGCGTCGAGATAGTGGTAGCGGCGGTCGGAGCGCGTCACGTTGGTGATGTTCCAGATAGCGTTGGCGCCGGCGGCGTCCTGAAGCGGGCCGCGGCTGAGGGCGTAGGTGAAGCGGCGGGCGTAGGGAGTTCCATCGCCCTGAACGGTGTTCTTATATGGCGACACCCATGCGCCTCCGGCATAGAATGCGGAGTTCAGACCGTTTGGCAGAAAGCCGTCGGCTTCCTCCTTCTGATACTGCGCGAGAAGGTCTTTCTCGTCGATGGCGTCGAGCAGACCGGTTCCGGGAATACCGATTGTCGATTCGAGCTTGACCTCATAGCCGGTCGGGAGCTGATAGCCCTGATTGACAACATAGATGGCATCGGAGGGCATATCGACAACGGGATACTGGAGCGAATATGTCTCGCCGTCGTCGAATCGGTTGCCCCAGGTGTCGGTTGCCTCGCGATATGAGACCCTGACCTTCGAGCCGTCGACAGGAGCCTTGAAAGGAGCGACGGCGTAGAGCTGCGGCATACCGGCAAGCCAGGGCACATAGCCTTCGGTTGCGGGATTGTAGACAACCAGAAGGGTTCCGTTGCCCGGATCGCGGGTGTCATACGAGCCTTCGGCCACGCGCTCTCCATGGCTGTAGTTGGGATGGCAGTGGGTACACGATGTTCGGATATAGACAGGGCCGAGGCCTCCGCGCACACCGTCGGTATTGGTCATGAACGGTTTCTCGAAAATAGCCTCGCCGTTCTTGAACGACTGGTAGAGGCCCTGGTTCTCGACAGCCATGGTCGGCTGTTCGAACACGTTCGAGGTCGCGAGCTCCGTTGTTCCGAGCTTGCCGCCGGCATAGTACCAGTCGGGGCGTTCAGGAGTGTCGGGAGCATCGGTGTTGGTGATTTTCTCATCGTCGGAACAAGAGGCAAGCGCCAGCGCCGAAAGCGCTGCCGCTGCCGTAACCGACATCTTGAAGATGTTCATAGTCGGAAAATATGAGATTTGAATATAAAAGTCTGTTTATCGGCGTCCGATCAGATCGTTGACTTTCTCGAGCACATCGACGAGGTCTGTTCCGACAACCTTCACGGCGCGTTCGGCTTCGGCGCCGCCGGCGGTCTTGGCGAACGGCTCGGGAATAGCCGAAATGGCGGCGATAGCGTCGTCGATGGCCAGGCGTAGTTCGGCGTCAAGATCTTTGTCGACACTCTTCACATAGTCGCTGACCGAAGCGTCGCCGGCGTTAGTGCCGCAGTAGGCGTTTCTGATCGAGATGATATTGTCGACGAAGTCTTCGATGGAATTGAGCGAATAGGGCGACTCGATATAGTTCTTGTCTTCGAGCGACGAACCGCTGTGGGGGCGTCCGATCTTGGTGTTGCCGACCTCGTCGGCGATATCGATGCAGCCCTGAATAATCTCTTCGGCGGCCTCCTGATAGGTTTTGAAGCGCGAGCCGGCGCTGCGGGCGTTCTTCATCTCGTCGCCGTAGTTCTCGCCGTAGTCGAGATCGGCGTCGGCGAGAATCTGCTGTTTTTCAGCCGAAATATTGTCGGTTCCGCGCCAGCAGGCCTCGAGGCAGACGGTCTGTTCGGCGAGGTCGTCGGCGACAGCGCAGAGATAGGTCAGCTCTTCGGCAGTGTAGTTTGTCGAATGGGGTTTCGAGGAATTTTCGTCGTCGGTCAGCTCGAAGAGCATATATTCAACCGAGTGGAAGCCGATGAGACCATAGCCGCCGTTGTTGGCCAGCGACCACTGCTTTCCGGCGCGTATGTCTTCGAGAAGGCGCTCCATAGCGGCCTTGTCGAGCGGCCACGAGTCGATGTGGGGGTCGATATTATGGTTGGCAGCGGGGCCGAAGAGGAAAGCCTCGCTCAGCTCCCAGCTCTTGCGCGACTGTTTCCAGGCACGTCCGGCGGCCTCGATATCGGCAGTCGTCAGAGTCCCTGCGGCATGTTTGTCGCGCATGATGTGGCAGAGATCGCGAAGCTCGATGGCGGCGTCGGCCATAGAGGCGTAGGTCGGCAGAACGGTTTTGTCGACATAGGTGCCGACAGCAGTCTTCAGAGCCTGCTCCTTGGGGGAGAGAGCAGCGTCGTCGCCACCGGCGGGCTCGTTGTTGTCGTCGCTACACGATGTCATGGCCGTCAGGGCCGTAGCTACAAGAAGTAAATGTTTGATTTTCATTGCGTGATTATTTTTATTGGTAATAATTCGGATCGGTTTATTTGAACCAGCCGCAATAGGCGATACCTATTTTCAGTGACGGCTCGTTGTTATAGCGGCGGTCGAGGATTCCGTAGACATATTCGGCCTTGACCACGATATCGCGTATCGGATAGTAGTTTATGCCACCGCCAACCTGATGGCGCTTACACCAGGCCAGGGCCGTGACGCCGTCGGTTTTCTGCATCGAATTATAGTAGTCGTAGCGGCCGAAGACATAGAAACGCCGGCCCGAAGCCCGCATGGAGGGAATGGCGCCGAAAATATCGTAGCCCGCCTCGATTCCTGCGCAGCAGGCGTCGGAAGCTACCTCCTGCTTCTTCGACGACGACCCTTTCGGCATCGACATATTAAACTCGGTTATATGGCGCGAATCGCTCAGATGGCCCCAGTCGAAGAAGCCGCGGGCCACTATGTTGTGGGCGTTGTAGGCGAAGTCGAACGAGCCTATCGATACTGTTCCGTGAATCCCCTTGTTCTTGAGCGACGACGTCGGTTCGAGAGTATTGCCGAATGAGTTGCCGACATATCCGCTGACACTCAGACGAAGCCCCGGAACAGAGTAGTTGTCGACACGCACAGCGCCGGCGACGGTGTTGGCTATCTTGAACTCGAAAGGCGATGCCGAGCCGCCGCTTATCCACGTGCTGTTGCCGAAGCGCTCGCTGTCGAGGCCCGGCATAATCATAGCCTGATAGGCCCAGTCGCCGACGCGGCCGAGCACCGTCAGCGACACTTCGCGCCAGGTGCAGGGCAGAATCGTCGACTCGCCCACGGGGCGATAGACGCCGAAGAAGGTGTTCGGCTCGTGGTGGGCGTTGGTGCCCCCTACAGGAACAACCTGAAGACCGGCGCGTATCTTCAGCTGGGGCATGAACTCTTTCTGAAGCCAGAACTGCTCGAGAGCGACCTCGCCTCCGCGCTCAACCTCTTTCTCATATTCGCCCCCCTCTTCGGTCTCGAGCTCCATGGCGGTCTCGACACCGCCGTGCTCGAACTCTATCTCCGACGACATCGACCATCCCTTGCCGAAATCATAACCGAGATATATAACAACATGGGGCACATCGAAACGGCCGTGGCGGTCTCCGGAATATTTGCCCGGATCGGTATAGCGCAGGTAATTGTCGCTGAAGAAGTTCTCAACGAAAACCGCCTCGCCGTAGCCGCCGACATGAAGGCGGTCCCAGGCACTGATTTTTTTGGCGACGACAGTCCGGAGCGAATCGGCCGGTTCGGCGGCTGCGACAGCCGGAACACAGAACGCAAGAGCAAGAATAGAGGTGATAATCGGTTTCATCTGTTGACAGGTTGGAATTTCAGCGCAAAATTACTGCCCGCCAAAAGGCGCCGAAATACCCAAAATCTGTTAAACCGGTGCCGGAAACATCCCCAAAAATAGTGAGAGGTTACCTTTTGTGGTATAAATATGCCACAAAACGCCAATTCAAGAACGAGTTGCGAAAATAGCGCAGACAGGAGCCCCACCTCATCTCGGGAGGGGATGCCTGAGCGGCGGGGGCGCCCGAGTGCGCCCCCAAGAGCGGACGCAAGCGAAGTTTTACTGGCAATACAAAAAAA
>DBGBEM010000031.1:0-2992 GCA_048477235.1 Muribaculaceae bacterium
TTTTTTTGTATTGCCAGTAAAACTTCGCTTGCGTCCGCTCTTGGGGGCGCACTCGGGCGCCCCCGCCGCTCAGGCATCCCCTCCCGAGATGAGGTGGGGCTCCTGTCTGCGCTATTTTCGCAACTCGTTCTTGAATTGGCGAGACACAATGCGCTTTTTTGTTTCGGATCAGCGTTTGCGTCGGTTTCTGACACTCTTCGAGGCGCCGGAGTTGCCTGAGCTCTTCGATTCTTTGGGGCGTTTGACCTTCGAGGGCTTGGGCTTTTTCTTGTCGGCTTTGTCGGACGAGCGTTTCGAGCCGCGTTTCGAACGCGAGCTGACTTTTTTCTCCGAGGACGCGGAGGCTTCGGCGCTCTCGGCGTTTTCCGAGTCTTCGGCGTTGGCGGCTGCGGCTGCCTCGGCAGCTTCTTTGGCTTCGCGTCGCTTCTCAAGCTCTTCGAGCGAGGGTACCCAGAGTTTTTCCTCGAACGATGTCAGGCGGCGCTGAATCGAGTCCTGTGCATGGGCGAGGGCTTCGGGCTCGGGGTGCTGCTGCATGAGCGACTGATTCCGCAGGTTGCGCGTCTTGTAGATCTCGCCGTCGTAGAGGTTCATGGCGAAGTAGTCGGCGTAGGTGCATGTCGCGAGGTTGTTGTCGTCGCTTGTGAAGATGTTCTGTGTGGCGAGGTGGGGGCGCAGGTCGTCCATCTTCACCCAGAACATGGGATATTTGACGGCGTCGCCGTAGAAGTCGCCGCTGCGGTGGAGGACAGGGCAGATGGCCTCGACGCGTGTGCGCATCCGGTTGGAACGCTTGTCGAATTCCCAGCGCTCGATTATGTAGTAGCTGAGCACTTCGTTGGCGGGCACGTCGGAGTCGTCGATCTCGTAGCGCGGATTCTTTTCTGTCGATCCTTTAGCGGGGCTGTTGAGAATATGGAAGCGCTCGAGCATATCGCCTACTTTGAGGCGGTATTTGTCGGTGAATGCTTCGCGTCCGTCGAGATATTCGTAGGCGGGCATCTCTCCCGAGGCGAGCAGGCGCATTATCATGCGGAAGAGGCTTTCCTGCCCTTCCATCGGCTCGTCGGGATAGTAGAGCGGGGTGTTGGCGGGCTTGGTGAGGTCGAGCTGACGGTAGATGACGCGCATCCACTGCAGGTCGGCTTCGCCGGGCTCGGTGGTCTCCATGAACAGCTGCATGCGCTCTGTGACGCCCGGTGTGGCGCTTTTGTCGCGGTCGCGGCGCGAGCGGTCGCCCTGACGGCGCATGACGGCCGAGCTCTGCGAGCTGTCCTGAGCCACGGCGCCGACGGCGCTCAGGCAGAGCAGGATTGCTGCTATATATCGGTTGACGTGTTTCATTGTCATCGCTGTGGTATTATTCAGAGAGGGATGGTTTAGTTGACGATTACTTCGACGGGCGAGAGGGTTCGTTCGATTCCGTCGGGGCCTATGGCGCGGATTCGCGATATGTAGAACCGCTTGCCGCGCGAGAGGCGGCGGAAGTTGTCGCGCTGACGCTGCGAGAAGTTGGCGCCGTTGCTGACTTCGGGCATGGCGTTGCCCATCTGGTCGAAGAAGACGGTCTCGAATCCGAGCACCTTGAAGTCGATGTTGAGCATATCGTCGTCGATGGCGGCGTCGAGGCCGGGGGCTTCGATGAGCAGGGCTTTCTGGAAGGGCTTGCCTCCTTTGTAGCGGTCGGTTCCGCCGGCGGTCTTGAATTTGATGAAGGCCACGGGATCGGGCAGTTTGCGCACGCGGAATTTCATCGATCCTACCTGCTGGCTGCGGCCGTCGATGTCGGCGCTGACGTTGATGACGGCTTCGGCTCCGACCTGCGAGGGCTTGGCCACCCAGCTGTCGCCGGTGCGTGTCAGCGTTCCGTTGGTCATTGTCGCGCTGACGGCCGACATCGGCACACCCGGAACCGAGATGCTTATCGGGTTGTTGATGCCGGCGTAGAGCACATTCATCATTGTCGGCGATATCGTGGCCGAGGGTTCCATTACGGTGTAGCTCGACTGGAAGGGGAGCTTGAGCACAGAGCCGTCGCCGTTGTTGACCTGAAGGTATCCCGAGTAGTCGAAGGTGCCGGTTTTCGAGGTGACGAACTCATAGAGTCCGTTGGGGTTGTTGATTCGCGAGCCGCCGACATAGATTTCGGGGCGCGAGGTTGTGTCGATAGCAGCCAGGACTATGTTGGCGCTGTATTTGCCGCCGCGCATGACCATGCGGCTCTGCGGGATGACAAAGGCGTTGAGCAGGTTCACTCTGACGTCGCCGGCGTCGACGTTGGCCATCAGCGACTGAAGAGCCTCGCCTTCGGCATAGCGGATGTCGTTCTGGAGTTTAGTCAGGAGGGTGACGGCGGCCACTACGGGCTGGTTCTCGAATTTGGCCTGCTCCCAGAGCTGGGCCACAGCCACTCCGGGGCGCCGGAAAGGATCGGTGTTGAGCGATGCCTCGACGCTCTTGCGTTTGACAGGGTCTATGATATATCCGCCGATAAATTTACGGAAGGAGTCGATCGACCCGCGCAGTTTTTCGCCGCGCCGCGTCATAGGGTTGAGCATTACCACTGCGGCGCTTTCGAGGTCGTCGCGGCGGCGGATGTCGTTGATGTCGCCGTCGGGGCCGTCGGCATTGACGACGATGGCCTGTTTCAGGGAGTCGATGACGGCATATAGCGCCGAGGCCTGGGAACGCACGTCGGTAGCCTTGGCGAGCCAGGGCCCTCCTTTGGCGGGGTTCTGGTCGGTGAAGGCTTTGAGCTGGGCGTAGACGGCGTCGTTGCGTCGGGCGAAGTTTTCGTTGGTGCGCGACAGTCCGCTCTGAACCTGAACGAAGCCGTCGAGCACGTCGCTCGATACGTTCAGGGCCAGCATAGCCGTCAGCACGATATACATGAGGTTTATCATGCGCTGGCGGGGCGAAAGCCGCATTACTGATTCAGCCATTCTCTGTCGGTTTGGGGTTTACTGAGGGTTAGAGGGGGACTGGGTGTCGG
>DBGBEM010000032.1:0-1179 GCA_048477235.1 Muribaculaceae bacterium
CCGTCGTCAAGGAGCTTCTGAGCCGCATGCGCCCGGCGATCCACGGCATGGTTCACTGCAGCGGGGGCGCCCAGACAAAAGTTATGCATTTTGTCGAGAACAAGCATGTCATCAAAGACAACCTCTTCCCGACCCCGGTTCTGTTCGAGATGATCCGGCGCGAAAGCGGAACCGACTGGAAAGAAATGTATAAGGTGTTCAACATGGGGCACCGCCTCGAAGTCTACCTGCCCGCCGACAAAGCCACGGAGGTCATCGCAATCAGCGAGAGCTTCGGCATTCCGGCCCGCATCGTGGGCCGCGTCGAAGAGCGCAAAGAGGGCAACCTGCTGACAATCAAATCCTCAAAAGGAACGTTTGAATATCTCTGACCTCACGTTGAGGCGCCTCATAGCGGCGCTGACGGCGGGAATACTGATTCTTGCCGCCGCGTCGTGCGGCTCCCGTCAGACCCAAAAGCCACATAAGGCTTCCGCCAAAGCCGCGGCCGCGCATCCATTGCCCGACACTCTCCGTGTAGCCACGCTCTACAGTCCCGGCAGCTATTTCATCTACCGCGACACGAAGATGGGCTACGACTACGACCTCGTCAGCCGTCTCGCCTCCGACAAGGGGATGGTGCTTAAGCTCGAGGTAGCGCCGACGATGGCCGACGCCATAGCCCTGCTTGACTCGGGGCGCGTCGACCTGCTGGCCACGGAGGTTCCGGTCACCGCCGAATACCGTGCGCGCGTGCTTCCCTGCGGACCCGAGAATGTCACCACTCAGGTGCTTGTGCAGCCGAAAGTCGGCCGCGGGGGCTCGGGTTTGATAACCGATGTCACCCAGCTGGCCGGAAAAACCGTCACCGTAGAGCGCGACTCGCGCTACTACCACCGCCTCGTCAACCTCAACAACGAAATCGGGGGAGGCATTGTCATCCGTCAGCTCGACCGCGACTCCATCATCACTGAAGACTTTCTCGAGCTCGTCAGCCGCGACTCGATAGGCCTCACAATCGTCGACAGCGACATTGCCCAGCTCAACAAAACCTACTATCCCAACCTCGACGCGAGCCTCGAAGTCAGCTTTCCGCAGCGGTCGAAATGGGCCGTGGCCAAGAACGCCCGATGGCTCGCCGACTCCATTGACGCCTGGCTCGGCCAGGAAGCTCCCCGACGCGAACATGCCGACATACGA
>DBGBEM010000033.1:0-17011 GCA_048477235.1 Muribaculaceae bacterium
CTTCTATGTCAAACACAACAACCGGCGCCGCCGCAGGCGCCACCCACGTTACCGACGGCCCGCTGACAACCTCTCTTACCGCTAAGAAAGCTCCGGGGCTGCTTCTGAGCGCCATCGACAGCCGTATCGTCAAGATCAGGCCTTCGGCTACCCCGCTCGACCAGATTTCGCGCCTCGCCAATGTGCGTCAGGCCAAGTCGATGACGGTGAAATACTACAGTGTCGACACCCGCGACAGCGCTACGACCGTAGTTACCGCTCCCACTACCCGCGACAAGTCGCCCGTAGCCATCACCGTTGCCAAACCGGGCATTTTCGCCGCTTCGGAGACACTGCTGTTCCCCGACATTCCCGGCGACGACGGTCAGGCCCTTGTGGCCTACGTCACCTCGGTCGACACCGAAGGCCAGCCGACAATCATGCCGGTCAATGCCGGCGCTCTCGGCGGTCTTTCCGGCACAAGGGTCGTGCGTATGGGACGCGCCGCCGCCGAGCTCGATGTGCAGACTCCGACCTATGAGGCTCTCCCCGTCGCTGCCGAGAACTTCTGTCAGATCTTCAAGGCCCAGATCGAGGAATCGACACTCCACCGCATGACCAACAAAGAGGTCGGCTGGACTTTCTCCGACAATGAGGAAGTGGCCATCATGGACATGAGAATGGGCATGGAGCGCAGCTTCCTCTTCGGAGTCAAGGGGGTCATCGACGACCCCGTGAAGCATCAGGATGTGCTTCTGACCCGAGGAATCTGGAGCCAGACCGACAATGAGTTCACCTACGACCCTTCGGCTCGCCCCGACGAGGAATTCATCGTGAAGCTCACACGTCAGGCTTTCGGCGGACATGCCGGTTCGCGCCGCAAGATTCTGCTGGCCGGCAGCGACCTCATCGAGGCGCTGAACCGACTGGAGCACACCCGCATCATCGGCGCCTCGGAGGTTGTGACGCGCTGGGGCATCGATTTCTCGGAGATACGCTCGAAGTTCGGCTCGCTCTACGTACTCCACGACGAGGTCTTCGACAACTGCGGCATGCCCGCCAACGGCATGGTTGTCGACCCGCAGTATCTGACCAAGTATGCCTTCATTCCGATGGCAGCCGAGCGCCTCGATCTCAAGCGAAGCGGCCAGCGCAACACCGAGGCCGTCGTCGTAACCGAAGCATCGTGTCTGGTGCTCCGCTACCCGAAGACCCACATGCGCGTCGTAGCCTCAACCCCTGAGGGGGACTGATTTTATCGAACCGACCTCCTTTCGCGGGGCGCCCGAACCTACGGGCGTCCTGCGCTGTTTTACCGATAGAACAAAAGATTACGAGATATGAAACTGCACGCTATCATCGCCGCTGCTGGCGTCGCCATAGTTATGACGGCGTGCGACGGCCTATGGATTTCGGCCGGTGGCGACGTCGACCCTTCGGACTACTACAACGGTTATTACGACGGCTATTATCAGAATCCCTATCTCTTCGTTCCGCCGCTGACGGCGGGATGGACCGACACCTGGGGAGGCCCGGGCTGGAATCCGCCCCCCTACGTGAACCATGTGCGTCCCGTCGTGCCCCCCAACGGAGGGGGCGGAGGTTCGGTAGGCTTGCCCAACGGGCCGCAGCACTGGATTCCGCCGATGTCGGGCAATGTCAATGTCTCGGCGCCAAGCGGACAATGTCCCGGCGCCGGCCGCCACTGACAGCCCGGGTTATTCGATGATGTCGGTGACTATGGTTGTCGAGGCGCCGCGCCAGGGCAGTGTGCCGTGGTAGCGCTTTGTCAGCAGAATGACCGGGCGCCCTGTCGACTGGCGCTGCTGAAGCTCGCGCGCCAGCGAGTCGTCGGGCACCGAGAAGGTCACCGAGCGCTGGTAGATGCGCGTTGTGTCGGTCAGCATCTCGTTGGTTATCATCTCCCCCTCGAAGGTCTTGAAGAGCAGGCCGCGCCGCTCTACGTTGGTGACGAAGCCGCGCACGCGCGATTCGGTGGCGTAGGGAACGAAGTAGCGCAGCCCCACGGCGACGGCGAGCGCCAGCGCGAGGAATCCGGCCGAGCCTAAGAGTATGTGGCGACGTCGGCGGCGACGCTGACAGGCCGCCTGCGGGTCGGCGACTTCGGTCGGCAGCGGTGCGAACGGATCGTCGGGGTCGGGGAGGGGATTGGTGAAGTTGTCGGGTTCGAGGTCGTCGTTTTTCATGTGTCAGACTGTTTTGCGCCGCTTGTCGACGGCGATGCATATAAAGGTGAAGATGCCGAGGGCGATGAGCAGCAGTGTCTGTGTGCCCATGACGAGGTTGGCGAACGTCGTGGCGTATTCCTTTGTCAGGCCGGGAACGCTGTAGAGGCTGAGACCGAACACGACGGCCCACTGCCAGGGGCCTATGCCTCCGTTGGAGGGCACGCCCATCGAGATGCTCGACAATACGAAGCAGACGAGCACTGCCGTCCAGCTGTAGGTTCTGACGACCTCGGCCGTGAGCGGGAAGGCGAAGAAGGCGAGATAGAGCTGGATGAAGTAGCAGCCCCAGATGACGGCTGTCAGCACGAGCCAGCGGCCGCGGCCCGGCATTCTGACGACGACGGCGAATCCCTGCCAGAGGCCGAGGGCGAAGCTCTTGAGCTTGCCGACGGCGCGTGTGGCGCGGTAGCGGTAGAGCAGGGCGCCCGCTATGGCGCAGACGGCGACGACCGATGCCCAGAGCAGCGGCGAGCGCAGCCATGAGGCCACAGCGGCCATTGCGGCGCCGTTCTGGCTCAGATATTCCATGAGTTGCCGGCCGGCGACGAAGAATGTCAGCAGAATGAGAACGAGAACCGAAAGGCTGTCGGCCAGACGGTCGGCCACCATCGAGCCGAAAACTTCGGTGAAGGGAGCTTTCTGGCGGGCGGAGATATAGCCTGTGCGCCAGAGTTCGCCGAGGCGCGGAAAAACGAGGTTGACGGCGTAGGTGCCGAAGATACTGAGAATGACGGCGAACACCGGGGCTTTGATTCCCAGGGCGCGGAGCTGGATGTTCCATCGGTAGCCGCGCACGACGTGGCTCAGCACACTGACGGCCAGCGCCGCTCCGATCCATCGGAAATCGCAGTCGCGGCGTATGATGGCCATCATCTCGCCGAAGTCGAAATCGCGGAAAAGAAGCCAGCAGAGACCGACGGTGATAACCAGCGGTATGCCGTATTTCATAAGGGCCGAGCCCAGTTTGTTGGCCGTCGGTTTCTGCGGCGGCACGGGAGCGTTTTCTTGCGTCATGGGCCTTGCGGAATTGGTTTTCAGGCCTCAAAGTTAGCTATTTTCCGCCGATTCTCAGCGCCGACTGTTTTTTTGTTGGTAAAATATGGTAGAGAATCATTAATTTTGCACCGTGGTGTCAACAAGTTCCGGCGCCACGGCAATTATTATGCACAACTCCGACAATCTTTCGACTCCCGTCGGGCGCCTGCGCTGTTTCCTGCGCGAGCGCGGCATGAGTCAGGCCGAGTTCAGCCGGGCCACGGGGCTTGACCCGAGCAATGTCTCGCGCATCCTCTCGGGCCGCATGCCTCTGGGCAACGCTGCCGCCGCGCGCATCGCCGAGACGTTCGGACTGAACCGGACGTGGCTTCTCAGCGGAGAGGGGCCTGTGCGCGCTGTTGCCGAGCCTCAGGGCGCGCCGGTCTACGACATCGACATCACCGCCGGCCCTGTGGGACTTACACGCGATTTCACCAGCGAACATATCGTGGGCCATCTGGCCCTACCCGACATCTCGCCCGACTGTCCGGTCGTCAGAGTGTCGGGCAACAGCATGACCCCCACGATCAACAACGGCGCTCTGCTCTCGATACGCCCCGTGACGGCCACAGGGCCGATATTCTGGGGCCAGATCTATGTTGTTGTTCTCGACGATTACCGCATGGTGAAATATGTCAGGCGCCACCCCGATCCGGCGATGGTGATTCTCCACAGCGCCAACCACGACTATGAAGACATGGAGATACGCCGCAGCGATATCCGCGCTCTCTTCCTCGTCGAAGCCGTGATAAACTACGAGCGCCGCTGCTGACGGCCCTTTAAAGCGAACCATAACCAACCAATCACAATAGAAAACAGAAGATGACACACGAGTATGATTATCTCGTCATCGGCAGCGGCATAGCCGGCATGAGCTTTGCCCTCAAGGTCGCCGCCAGAGGAGGGCGTGTGGCCCTGATCTGCAAGACGACTCTCGAAGAATCGAACACGGCCCTGGCTCAGGGAGGCGTGGCTTCGGTGACAAATCTTGCCGTCGACAACTTCGACAAGCATATCCACGACACCATGGTAGCCGGCGACTGGCTCAGCGACCCAGAAGCTGTGGCCAAGGTCGTCAGCAACGCGCCGGCCCAGATAGCCCAGCTGATAGAGTGGGGCGTTGATTTCGACAAGGCCGCCGACGGATCTTTCGACCTTCACCGCGAGGGAGGACACAGCGAATTCCGCATTCTCCACCATGCCGACAACACAGGCTTCGAGATCCAGCAGAGCCTCATAGCCGCCGTGAAAGCCCATCCGATGATCGACATCTTCGAACATCATTTCGCCATCGAGATCATAACACAGCACCATCTCGGTAAGATTGTGACGCGCCGCACGCCCGACATAACCTGCTACGGAGCCTACGTGCTGACTCCCGAGGGCGCCGTCGACAAGTTTCTGGCGCGCGTGACCCTCATGGCCACCGGCGGCGTCGGCGCCGTCTATCCGACAACGACCAACCCGATGACAGCCACCGGCGACGGCATAGCGATGGTCTACCGCGCCAAAGGAACGGTGAAAGACATGGAGTTCATCCAGTTCCACCCGACCGCCCTCTACCATCCGGGCGACCGCCCCTCGTTCCTCATCACCGAGGCCATGCGCGGCTACGGCGCCGTTCTGCGCAACCTCGCCGGCGAGGAATTCATGCAGAAATACGATCCGCGGCTGTCGCTCGCTCCGCGCGACATCGTGGCCCGCGCTATCGACTCCGAGATGAAGCTCCACGGCGACGACCACGTCTATCTCGACGTCACGCACAAAGACGCCGACGAGACGCGCCGCCATTTCCCCAACATCTATGCCAAATGCCTCTCGCTCGGCATCGACATAACGAAAGACTATATCCCCGTGGCTCCCGCGGCCCACTATCTCTGCGGCGGTATTGCCGTAGACCTCAACGGCGAAAGCTCCATAAAGAGGCTCTATGCCGTCGGCGAATGCAGCCGCACGGGGCTCCACGGCGGCAACCGCCTCGCCTCGAACTCGCTGATCGAGGCTGTCGTCTATGCCGACGCTGCGGCGCGCCACGCCCTTGAGAACGTCGCGCACTACGACCTGCGCTCCGATGTGCCCGACTGGAACGACGAAGGCACGCGCCATCCCGAAGAGATGGTGCTCATAACCCAGAGCGCCCGCGAGGTCAACCAGATCATGGGAACCTATGTCGGAATCGTGCGCTCGAATCTGCGCCTCGACCGCGCCTGGAACCGCCTCGACATCCTCTACGAAGAGACCGAGCGACTTTTCAAGGAGTCGAAAGCCTCGCGCGAGATATGCGAGCTGCGCAATATCATCAATGTGGCCTATCTGATAATGCGTCAGGCCAAGGAGCGCCATGAGAGCCGAGGCCTCCACTACACAGTCGACTATCCACCGCGCGACAAATAACACAGGCTCTGCCATACCAAACGGCGCGCCAGAGCGTTATATCATTGATGAAGTTCTTCAGATCTCTTCTGGCGGCTCTCGCTGTGACAGCCGCCCTCGCCTCTTCGGCTCAGGACGCCCCCGCCACCGGGGCGCCCGACCCGCTCGATGTCGGGACGGGACGGATTCGCCCGACACAGGGTTATTACCTGACCAATATCGACGGCGAAGAGACGATGATGATAATGCTCTCGCCCGTCACGGTGTTTCCCGAGCTGAAGTTCAAGAACAAGAAGGAAGAGGAATTCTACTGGAAAACCGTGCGCGACGTCAAGAAGGCCCTGCCGTTCGCCAAGGTCATCTGCGAATCGATAATCGAGACCTATGACTATATAGAGACTCTTCCCTCGGAGAAAGAGCGAGAAGCCCATCTGAAGGCTATGGAGGGCGCCATCTTCAAGCAGTATAAGCCCGTGTTGAAGAAGTTCACCAAAAGTCAGGCCCAGATGCTCTGCAAGCTCATCAACCGCGAGACCTCGACGAGCAGCTACAATATCCTGAAAGCGTTCCTCGGAAATTTCCGCGCCGGATTCTGGCAGACCTTCGGCCGTTTCTTCGGCGTCAACCTTAAAACAGGCTACCATCCCCGCACTGACCGCAAAGACGCCATCATAGAGATTGTGGCGACGCGTGTCGAGCAGGGACAGCTCTAATAAACCGTCAAAGCAATGAAAATAGCAATCCTCGGATATGGAAAGATGGGCCATGCCATCGAGCGCATCGCCCTCAGCCGCGGCCATGAGATCGTGGCCGCAATCGATGTCGACAACCGTGCCGAAATCGACAGCCCGGCCTTCGCTTCGGCCGACGTCGCCATTGAGTTCTCGAATCCCACGGCAGCCTTCGCAAACTGCTGCGACGCGCTGCGCCGTGGCGTGGCCGTCGTCAGCGGCTCTACAGCCTGGACTGACCGGCTGCCTGAGGTCAGGAAGCTCGTCGAAGAGCAGGGAGGCTCGTTTATCTGGAGCAGCAACTACTCGCTCGGCGTAAACATTTTTTTCGAGCTTAACCGCCGGCTTGCCGCAATGATGAACCGATTCCCGCAATATGCGCCTTCGATGCGCGAGATTCATCATATCCACAAGCTCGACCATCCGAGCGGGACGGCTGTCAGTCTCGCCGGCGACATCGTGGAGGCTCTCGACCGCATCGACGGCTGGACAGAGGAAGAGGGTAGGGCAGACCTTCTGCCGATAGCCCATGAAAGAGTGGGCGAGGTTCCCGGCACTCATATCATTGAGTGGAAATCGCCCGTAGATGTCATCACCATCGAACACCGCGCCCTCTCGCGCGACGGCTTCGCTCTCGGAGCCGTCATCGCTGCCGAGTGGCTTGCCGACAATCCCGGCTACCACACCATGGCCGATCTCATGGCTGCTTTGACGCGCTGAGAATTGAAAAATCCCGACCATCCGCCCGAATCTTTGGCGCCGCGCGATTCTCGCGGCGCCAAATTTTTCGCAAAAAGCTAATAGTCAGCTAATTAGTCTAATTAGGCTAATTGGTCTAATTAGATCAATCAGACTAATTCGGGTGCGGATTCCCGAATTTCGAGGTTTTTTGTTATTTTTGCGCTGATGGAAAAAATTCAATGGCTGACTCGCGGGGGCGTTGAGCTTCCGCCTGTCGACACGTCGCGACTCGAACGATGGATCGATGCCGTGGCGCGCGGTCATGGCCGTGTGCTCGGGCCACTGACCTATATCTTTACCGACGACCCGACGATCCTCGAAGTGAACCGTCAGTTTCTGAACCACGACTATTTCACAGACATCATCACGTTCGACGACACCCGCGGGCGCCGTATCACGGGCGACATGTTCATTTCGCTCGACACTGTGGCTTCTAATGCCGCCGAAGTGAGCCGCCGCCCCTACGACGAAGAGCTCCACCGCGTTATTATCCACGGTGTTCTTCATCTGTGCGGCATCAACGACAAAGGGCCCGGAGAACGTGAAATAATGGAACAGCACGAAGACGACGCACTGCGTCTTCTCGCTACAATCGACTGAGAAATGACTTTCGACTACGATGTTATTGTTGTCGGCGCCGGTCATGCCGGCTGTGAGGCGGCTCACGCGGCGGCCCGTCTGGGCGCGCGCACGCTGCTCATAACCATCGACATGACGAAGATCGCCCAGATGAGCTGCAATCCCGCTATCGGTGGTATCGCCAAGGGACAGATTGTGCGCGAAATCGACGCTCTCGGAGGTCTCACAGGTATTATAACCGACCGCACGGCTATTCAGTTCCGTATGCTCAACCGCTCGAAAGGCCCGGCAATGTGGAGTCCGCGAAGCCAGAGCGACCTCATGCGCTTCTCTGCCCTGTGGCGCGAGATGCTCGAGCAGACCGACAATCTCGAGATGTGGCAGGATTCCGTTACCTCTCTGATTCTCGACGGGAACAGAGTCTGCGGTGTCAGAACCGCCATGGGGGTTGAGTTTTCGGCCAAGGCAGTTGTGCTGACAGCCGGAACATTCCTTAACGGACTGATGCATACTGGCCGGGTAATGATTGAAGGCGGACGCGTTGCCGAACCGCCTGCCCGCGGACTGACCGAACAGCTTCGCGACCTCGGTATTACCGTGGGCCGCATGAAAACCGGTACGCCGGTGCGCATCGACGGACGCACGATCGACTTCTCGCTCGCCACGCCGCAGCCCGGCGACGACGATGATTTCCATAAGTTCACGTTCCTCCCCGATGTGCGCCGCGAGTTGAGACAGCGCCCGTGCTACACCGTCAGCACTTCTACTGCCACCCACGACATTCTCCGCGCCGGACTGCCCGATTCACCGCTCTATAACGGACAGATTCAGAGCATAGGCCCGCGTTATTGTCCCAGTATCGAGACGAAGATCGTTACCTTCGCCGACAAAGACTCTCATCATCTCTTCCTCGAGCCTCAGGGCGAAACGACTACAGAATATTATCTCAACGGCTTCTCGTCGTCGCTCCCTATAAACATTCAGGTCGAGGCGCTCGCAACTATTCCGGCGCTTGCCAACGCCAATATCTTCCGCCCCGGCTATGCCATCGAATATGACTTTTTCGACCCGACGCAGCTGCGCCATTCTCTCGAAAGCAAGCTCGTCGTTGGTCTCTATCTTGCCGGTCAGGTCAACGGCACTACCGGCTATGAGGAAGCCGCCGGTCAGGGACTCGTTGCCGGAGTCAATGCCGCACGCGCTGTCGGAGGATTGCCACCGATGGTGTTCGCGCGCGACACGGCCTATATCGGCGTGCTTATCGACGACCTCGTCACCAAGGGGGTCGATGAACCTTACCGCATGTTCACCTCGCGCGCTGAATACCGCATATTGCTGCGTCAGGACAATGCCGACGCGCGCCTGACCCATGTCGGCTACGAAGTCGGCCTCGCCACAGAAGAACGCATGGAACTCTGCCGCTCGAAATACCGTCAGGCCGACCTTCTGCGCGAATACCTCGAGACGGAGCGTCTGACCCCTGCTGAGGCCAACCCTATGCTTGAGCGATGCGGCGAGACTCCGATAAGCCAGTCTCAGCCGATGGTAGTTCTGTTGCGTCGTGTAGGAGTCACGATCGCCTCGCTCAGCGAGGCGTCGCCTGAGTTTTCAAGGTTTATAGAAGAGAACGTCGAAGCAGTCCGCCGCGACGAGATAATCGAGAGTGTAGAGGTGGCGGTCAAATACGCCGGATATATCGAGCGTGAGCGTCAGCTTGCCGACAAACTGTTGCGGCTCGACGACGTAAAGCTTCGCGGCAAGCTCGACTATGCTGCCCTGAAAGCACTCTCGACCGAGGCTCGCCAGAAGCTCGCCGCCATCGATCCGGAGACTGTCGGACAGGCTTCGCGCATCCCCGGAGTAAGCCCTTCCGATGTCTCGATTCTCCTTCTTCTCCTTGGGCGTTGAACAGGGAATTGTTTCACGTGGAACATTAAAATTCTTAACCTTAAAATAGTAAAAGCCATTACATTATGGACGAAATCAAAAGCAAAATCCGCGACATTCAGGATTTCCCGAAAAAGGGCATTCTGTTCAGGGATCTGACCACTGCCTTCAAGGACACCGCCGCCCTCCACGCTATCGGCACAGAGCTGAGCCGCATCTACCGCGACCGCGGTGTGACGAAGGTTGTCGGCATCGAAAGCCGTGGCTTCATCGGTGGCTCGATTCTCGCCTACGAGCTCGGCGCCGGATTTGTGCCGGCCCGCAAGCCGGGCAAACTTCCGGCCAACACGGTCAGGAAAACCTACGCCAAAGAGTATGGCACCGACACCATCGAGATCCACGCCGATGCTATCACTCCCGACGATGTTGTCGTTATCCACGACGATCTCCTTGCAACCGGCGGAACGATGCTCGCCGCCTACGAACTCATCAAGAGTCTCAATCCGGCGAAGATCTACATCAGCTTCATTGTCGAGTTGTCGGATCTGGGCGGCCGCAAGGTTATGCCCGCCGATGTCGAGGTCACGTCGCTGATTACCTATTGAACCGATTTTGATTCCCCGGCCTGCGTCGGGGAATTTTTCTTCCGGAGATTGTTATAACGGTATGGCGATGCATAAAAAATCCGAGGCGTTGCGCAACAAGATAGCAGTGTTGCCCGACACCCCCGGCGTCTACACCTACTACGACGCCGAGGGTACGGTCATCTATGTCGGCAAGGCGAAGAATCTCAAGCGCAGGGTGTCGTCGTATTTCAACCGCACCCACGACGTGGTGCGCACGAATCTGCTCGTGAGGGCCATTGCCGATATGTCGTATATCGTTGTGCCGACCGAGCAGGACGCTCTCAACCTCGAGGCGTCGATGATCAAGGAATATAAGCCGCGCTATAATGTGCTGCTCAAAGACGACAAGTCATATCCCTGGATCGTCGTCACAAACGAATATTTTCCGCGCGTAATGCTGACGCGCGACCGCGAGCGCGGCGGCGGCCGCTACTACGGGCCCTACGCCAACACCGCCGTTGCCAAGACCGTGCTCGGCCTTATCGACGATCTCTATCCGCTGCGCACCTGCCGCCTGCCGCTCACTCCCGACTATGTGGCCGGGGGGCGCGGTCGCCTCTGTCTCGAATATCATCTGAAGCGTTGCGGAGGCCCGTGTGTCGGCAAGGTCGACCACGACGAATATATGGGACAGGTCGAGCGCGTCAGGCAGATTCTCAGTGGCGACGTGGCCGGACTGATGGCATTTCTCCGTGGCGAGATGGAGCGTCTTGCCGCCGCCCTCCGCTTCGAGGAAGCCCAGGAGCTTAAGGTCAAATATGACCTGCTCGCCCGCTATGAGGCTCACAGCTCGATAGTGAGCCGAACGATCGGCGAGATCGACGTGTTCGGCGTTGACGATGACGGCCGCGACATTTTTGTCAACTACATGCATGTTCGCCACGGCTCGGTTGTGCGCGCCATGACGCTGCAATACAAGCGCCGTCTCGAAGAACCTGTCGCCGCAGTGCTGTCGCTGGCCATGAACGAGATAAAAAGCCGTCTTGGCGCCGACTACCGCGAAGTTGTCGTGCGCGAGCTTCCCGACGTCGAGCCTGAAGGAGTGACATTCACCGTTCCTCAGCGCGGCGATAAAGCTAAATTGTTGACAATCAGTGAGAAAAACGCCCGCCAATATAAGGTTGATATGCTCAGGAATCTCGAACGCACCGACCCCGGAAGACACACCGAGCGCCTGATGGAGCGGATGCGTCTCGACTTCCGTCTCGACAGTCAGCCGCGCCATATAGAGTGTTTCGACAACTCTAACATTCAGGGTACCAACCCTGTAGCGTCGTGTGTGGTGTTCCGCGACGGCAAGCCCTCGAAGCGCGACTACCGTCATTTCAATATCAAGACCGTAGTCGGTGCCGACGACTTCGCCTCGATGAAAGAGGTGCTGACACGCCGCTACACACGTCTCATGGAAGAAGGCATCGACCTGCCCCAGCTCATAGTCGTCGACGGCGGCAAAGGACAGCTCAGCGCCGCCGTCGAGGCTCTCGACGAGATCGGCCTCCACGGCATCATCGCCGTTGTCGGCATTGCCAAACGTCTCGAAGAAATCTATTTTCCCGGCGACAGCGTGCCGCTTTATATCGACAAGAATTCCGAGACTCTGCGCGTTATCCAGCATCTGCGCGACGAGGCCCACCGTTTCGGCATAACCCACCACCGCAACCGTCGCTCGAAGGGGCAGACCGTCAGCCGCCTCGACTCGATCAAGGGGGTCGGCGAAGCCTCGCGCACTGCTCTGCTGCGCCGCTTCAAGAGCCTCAAGCGAATCTCCGAGGCAGATCTCGACGCTCTGGCCGACGTTGTCGGCCCCGCCCGTGCCGCTCTCGTTTTCGAAGCCCTCCACGGGAGCGACAGCTGAAGCGGCTATTGGAATCCCGGGGAAATTCGCTAAATTTGCACCATTATGAAACGCTTTCTCTTTCTTCCGGCGGTGGCCGCAGCGGCCGCTGTCGCTTTCGCGGCGCCCGGCGCACGCACTATAGTCGAGACCGATGCCTACCGCTGGCAGGGCGACACGCTCTATCAGGACGAGTTCAAGGCATGGGCCGTCAGTCCCTATGAGATTCGCTCGACATATAAGGGACGTCCCCACTATTTCATGCCCGTCGAACAGACGTGGAAGCGCAAGAACGACCTGAGCGCCTACCCGCGCCTGACGACGCCGAACCGCCTCCATCAGGCCGTGTTCAACATGGGCCTCGACGAGATGGTCAATGCCGTCGAGCCCGACACCACATTGCGCACCGGCAAGGAATGGGCCGGAGTGTGGACACGCGACGTCAGCTATTCGATAATCTTGTCGATGGCGGTGCTTCAGCCCGAGGCCTCGATGATTTCGCTGATGAAGAAGGTCAATCCGTCGGGCCAGATAATCCAGGACACCGGTTCGGGCGGCGCGTGGCCCGTGTCGACCGACAGAATGGTGTGGGTGCTCGCCGCGTGGGAAATCTATAAGGTGACAGGTTCGCGCGAGTGGCTCGAGAAGGTCTATCCCATCGCCGTGCGCTCGATAGCCAAAGATGACGCCACGGTGCGCAGCGAACGCGGCCTCGTCAAGGGAGAAACGTCGTTTATCGACTGGCGCGAGCAGAGCTATCCGCGCTGGATGCAGACAGCCGACATATCGCAGAGCGAGGCTATGGGAACCAACGTCATGTATGCCGCCGCCCTGAAGGCTGTCGGCGAGATGGCCCGCATTCTCGGCCACAAGGCCGAGGCCGAGAGCTATTTCAAGGAATCGGCGAAGCTCGCCGAGGCTATCGACCGCACGTTCTACGTAGACCGCCTCGGACTGTGGGGCATGTATACCTACGGCCGCGACGCCATGATCGTCAATCCGCGCGCCGAGACTCTCGGGCTTGCTCTGTCCATTCTCTACGACATCGCTCACGAAAAGCGGCAGAAGCAGTTCTCGGAGAACAACCCGACCACACCTTACGGCCCGGCAATCTTCTTCCCGCAGATTTCCGATATGCCGAGCTACCACAACAACGCTCTCTGGCCTTTCGTGGCTTCTTACTGGACTCTGGCGCAGGCCAAGGCCGGCAACGAAGACGGAGTGGTCGAGGGCATCGGCTCGGTTGTCCGTCCGGCCGCTCTGTTTGCCACCAACAAAGAGAATTTCAACCTCGACAACGGCGATTATTTCACCGAGCTGAACTCGTCGAACATGCTCTGGTCGCTCTCCGGCAACCTTGCCCTGACAATGAAGATTCTCTTCGGCCTCCATTACGAGGCCGACGGACTGCTGATAAAGCCCTTCGTGCCCGAGGCCTTCCGCGGCGAGCGCTCGCTCGACAACATCAGCTACCGCGGAGCGACGCTGAACATCACCGTCAGGGGCTACGGCTGCAATGTTGCCTCGATGACCCTCAACGGCAAGCCGCTCGCCCCCGGCGAGCTTATTCCGGCTAAGAAGCTCCGCGGAACCTGCGACATCGTCGTCGAGATGGACAATAAACCTATTCCGGTGATGGGAATCCGCGCCACCGCCAACAAGAAGGCTCCGCTGACTCCTGTGGCATGGCTCGAAGACGGCAATCTCGTCTGGAACCCGATAGAATATATCGCCGAATATGTCGTTCTGCAGGACGGCCACGAAGTCGGCCATACGCGCCGCACTTCCTGGCCCGTGGGCCGTCAGTCGGGAGTCTGGCAGGTCTACGGAGTCTCGGCCGAGGGTATTCCCGGTTTCGCCTCTGAGCCGCGCTCGACGCGCCGCCGCGCCCGTTTCGAATTCTCGGGCGAGGGCGATGTCATGAAATCTCCCGAAATCAGCTATCCGGCCCGCGAGCGTCTCGACGGCAGCCACCGCGGCTTTGTCGAGACCGACCGCACGTCGGCTCCGGCCAAGGCCGTTATCCGCGTCGACGCTCCCGGCGAATATACTCTCGCTTTCCGCTATGCCAACGGCAACGGCCCGGTCAACACAGAGAACAAATGCTGTGTCCGCGCCGTCTTCGTCGACGGCGTCAAGGCCGGCACGGCCGTAATGCCTACGCGCGGAGTGGCCAACTGGCCCGACTGGGGAATGTCGAACACCGTCAGACTGCCGCTCAGCGCAGGCGACCACACCGTGGAGCTGCGCTACCTCCCCGAAGACGAGAACATGAACATCTCGACAAACCACGCCCTCGTCGACTGCGTTGTTGTTGAACAAGCCCTCTGACGTCCGACAATCTCTTTAACAATGAAAAAAATATTCACGGCGGCCGTCGCCGCCATCCTGACATTTTCACTTTCAATGAACGCTACAACTCCTGAAACACCGTCGATGACCCGTGTGGCCGTCGAGACGACCGCCGGCAACTTCATGATCGGCCTCTATAATGATACTCCGCGTCACCGCGACAACTTTCTGAAGCTCGTCGGCGACGGATTCTACAACGGACTGCTCTTCCACCGTGTCATCAAGGACTTCATGGTTCAGACCGGCGATCCTGAAAGCCGCAACGCTCCCAAGGGAAAAATGCTCGGCGCGGGCGATCCCGGCTACACCGTCGAGGCCGAGATTCTCTGCCCCACCCATGTCAACCGCCGCGGTGCTCTCGCCGCAGCCCGCACCGGCGACAACGTCAATCCCGAGCGCCGTTCGAGCGGCTCGCAGTTCTATGTCGTCACGGGCCGCAAGTTCACAGCCGCCGAGCTCGACCAGATGGAGAAACGCGCCGGCTACGAACGCACCAAAGCCGCCTTCGACCGCCTCGCCCGCGAGAACAACGACTCGATAAAGACTCTCATGCGCAATAAAGACCGCGAAGGCCTCGAAACCCTGCGTCAGGAGCTCATAAAGCGCGCCGAAGCCGAGGCCGGAACTTTCGCCTACACTCCGGCCCAGCGCGAGGCATATATCAACGAAGGGGGTGCTCCGCATCTCGACGGCGCCTACACTGTCTTCGGCGAAGTGCTCTCGGGCATGGACACCATCGAACGCATCGAGAACGCCGCCACCGACCAGGGCGACCGTCCGGTCGAAGACATCCGCATAATCTCAATGAAGGTTGTGAAGTGACGACGCGCTTCACCCTCGACAACGGCCTGCGCGTCGTTGTCGCCCACGATCCCACGACGGCCATGGCTGCCGTCAACATTCTCTACAATGTCGGCGCCCGCGACGAAGATCCTTCGTCGACGGGTCTCGCCCATCTGTTCGAACACCTCATGTTCGGCGGCTCGAGGAACATACCCTCGTTCGACGCCGCTATCGAGCGCGCCGGCGGTGTCAACAACGCCTGGACATCGAACGACTTCACCTGTTTCCACGACATCGCCCCGGCCGTGAACCTCGAGACACTGCTCTGGCTCGAGAGCGACCGTATGCTCGAGCTGGCTTTCAGCGAGAAGAGCCTCGAAGTGCAGCGCAACGTCGTTATAGAGGAATTCAAACAGGTGTGCCTCAACAAGCCCTACGGTGACCTCAGCCATCGCCTGCGCTCGATGCTCTACAGCGTCCACCCCTACCGCTATCCGACAATCGGACGCGCCATCGAAGACATCGAGGGGGTTACCATGGAGCGCGTCAGAGAATTCTTCTTCAGTCATTATGCTCCCAACAACGCCGTGCTCGCCGTGGCTGGCAGTGTCGAGCCTGAGCGCGTCCGCGAGCTTGTCGAGAAATGGTTCTCCGACATTCCGCGCCGCGAGATAGCCCCGCGCCGCTACCCCGCCGAGCCGCCGCGCACCGAAGCCTCATATTCCGAGATGGAGGGTCGCGTGCCTCAGACAGCCCTCTTCGTCGCCTATCCGATGTGCGGGCAGGCCGATCCCGACTTCCCCGCTTTCGACCTGCTGACCGACGTGCTCGCCAACGGCAACGCCAGCCGCATGTACCGCCGCCTTGTAATGCCCGGTGACCTCTTCTCGACAGCCGACGCCAGCGTTGCAGGCAGTGAGGAACCCGGTTACCTGCTTCTGTCGGGACGACTGCTACAGTCGGGAGCCGACGCCGAAAAGCGCGCCTTCTACGCCCTTGAGCGACAGATCGCCGCGATAGCCGCCGACGGCGTCGGCGAGCGCGAGCTTCAGCGCGCCTTCAACCGTTTTGTCAGCACCGACACTTTCAGCAATATCGATCTGGCCACGCGCGCCTCGACTCTCGCCCTCGACGAGATGCACGGCGAAACCCGCGCCGACGTCATGGCCCGCTACCGCGCCGTCACTCCCGACGACATCCGCCGCGTCGCCGCCGCGCTCCGCTTCCCGGCCCGCATCGCCTACCGTCCGCTCTCCGAATAAGTTTTATAAATCGTTTTATAAAACTTATAAGGCAGTTTTTATGTATCTTTGCCGAATATGGGATTTCTGACGCGATTACTCCGGGGGCCGCTGACGGCCCGTGCTCGAGAGGCCCGTTCGTGGAAAGGGCGCCTCGAAGAGGTTCAGCGCGCCGAGCTCGCCCGGATGGTGAGGCTCGCCCGCCCGACACTTTGGGGGCGCGATCACGGTTTCGCACGTGTCGAATCATACGAAGATTTTATTCAGGCCGTTCCTCAGCCTGTCAGCTACGAGCGGCTGCGTCCGCTGGTCATGCGCATGATCGCCGGTGAGGCCGACGTGCTCTGGCCCGGAGTGACGCGCCGTTTCGCCCAGTCGTCGGGCACTTCCGACGGCAAGAGCAAGTATATCCCGGTGACCGACGAAAGCCTGCGCCGCACTCATTTCCGGGGCACGCGCCACAGCGTGGCCCATTATCTCGAGGCTTACCCCGACAGTTCGCTTCTCGACGGACGCGCTTTCATTCTCGGCGGAAGCTTCGCCAATGAGCTGACGCTGCCGCCCGGTGTCAGGGTCGGCGACCTCAGCGCCAACCTTATAG
>DBGBEM010000034.1:0-1129 GCA_048477235.1 Muribaculaceae bacterium
CCGTCGGGAATTCGCCTGCGCAGGTATCCACGCGTTTGTAGACCGGACGAATTCCGAGTTCGTGACGACGAGCACGAACCTGGTCTTCCTTGACCTTCAGAAGCTTAGCAATGCGACGATCGGAGAAGCCTTTCTTCTTGAGGAAAAGCATTTCTTCCTTGGAGAGCTCAGGCAGGCTGTATTCCTTGAGACGGTTCTCAATATCGACAAGCTCTTTAACCTGAACCAAGAACCAAGGATCAATCCTGGTGGCGCGATGAGCTTCTTTGACGGTGTAGCCCAAACGGAAAGCGTCGGCCAAGTACCAGAGACGGTCGGGGCCCGGTTCACTGATCTCGTGGTGGATCGTAGCGCGATCGGTCGAGATTTCGTTTAAGCCGTCTTTACCGGTTTCCAAACCGCGAAGTGCTTTCTGAAGTGCTTCCTGAAAGGTACGGCCAATGGCCATCACTTCGCCGACTGACTTCATCTGTGTGGTCAGGCGCTTATCGGCTTTGGGGAATTTCTCGAAGGCAAAGCGCGGTGTCTTGACCACAACATAGTCGATGGTCGGTTCGAAAGATGCTGGAGTACGGCCGCCCGTGATTTCGTTTTTGAGTTCGTCGAGCGTATAGCCCACGGCCAGCTTGGCTGCTACTTTGGCGATCGGGAAGCCCGTTGCCTTAGAGGCCAGAGCGGAAGAGCGGGAAACACGCGGGTTCATCTCAATGACGACGAGACGACCGTCTTTCGGGTTCACAGCGAACTGAACGTTGGAGCCGCCGGTGTCGACACCGATCTCTCGCAGAATAGCGATGGAGGCGTCACGCATGATCTGATATTCCTTATCAGTCAGCGTCTGAGCCGGCGCCACGGTGATGGAGTCACCGGTGTGGACACCCATAGGGTCGAAGTTTTCGATGGAGCAAACGATGATGCAGTTGTCTTTGCTGTCGCGGACAACTTCCATTTCGTATTCTTTCCAGCCGAGCAAGGACTCTTCAATCAAGAGTTCGTGTGTCGGGGAGAGTTCAAGGCCGCGGGTACAAATCTGGATGAATTCTTCCATGTTGTACGCAATACCGCCGCCGGAGCCGCCGAGCGTAAAACTCGGCCGAATAATTGCCGGGAAGCCGATCTTAGCCTGGAC
>DBGBEM010000035.1:0-7245 GCA_048477235.1 Muribaculaceae bacterium
CATCATCAAACGTCAGCGTGGCACCGTCCACCATCCCGGCCTCAACGTCGGCATCGGCAAGGACCACACTCTCTACGCTCTCATCGACGGCACCGTAGAATTTTCGACCGGAAAAGAAGGCCGCAAGTTCATCAACGTGAAGCCCCTCGAAGCGTAAAGCGCGCTAAACGAAACTTAACGACAACCTGAGGCTGTGTCAAAGATTTTGACACAGCCTCTAAGGTTTTCAAAACCGATGAATCAGACATTGGGTAGCTGCAAAACTCCCTGACATATCAGAATCGATGTTTCCGACAATGCTATTAACTTAAAATTCTTCTGAACAAATTATCCTATCCGGGCGTAGGGACGTTCCTGACGCCGGCTTCTTCGAAGTTACCAGCATTAGGACGTGCCTTTGACACGTTTCACATGCGACTGGCAATCAGGGTGTTGCGATGCTACGTGCCGAAGGCACGTCCCTACACCAGAGCGTTTCTGACACCGTTTTCATCTAAGATAATAGCCTTGGCAAAATCAGAGTTCTGCAACACCCGCAGCTGAATAGAACAATCGAAATTTGAACTATACAACATATCCCCGCTCCATGAAATTCATAGGAATCATTCCGGCCCGATACGCGTCGAGCCGTTTTCCCGGCAAGCCGCTGGCCATGATCGACGGCAAGCCGATGATTGTCCGCGTTGCCGAGCGCGCCGAAAGCGCTCTCGACGAGGTCGTAGTGGCTACCGACGACGAACGCATTGCAGCCTGCTGCGCCGACCACGACCATCGCGCCATTATGACGTCGGCCGACCACCGCAGCGGCACCGACCGCTGCCGCGAGGCCCTCGACCTCAGCGGATCAGAGGCCGACGTGGTCATCAACATACAGGGCGACGAGCCGTTTATCGACCCGCGCCAGATCCGCCAGCTTGCCGATTGCTTCGAGGCCGATCCGTCGACCGAGATCGCCACCCTCGTGCGCCGCTTCGATCCGGCTCTTGGCTGGGATGCGCTCTTCAATCCCAACACCCCGAAGGTCGAACTCGATCTGCGCGGTAACGCGCTGATGTTCAGCCGGTCGATAATTCCCTACGTGCGCAGCCATCCCTGGCAGGAATGGATCGCGACAACGACATTCTATACCCATGTCGGAATGTACGGCTACCGCTCATCAACGCTGCGCGAGATAACCCGCCTGCCCCAGTCGCCTGCCGAAATCGCCGAAAGCCTCGAACAGTTGCGCTGGCTCCAGAACGGCTACCGCATAGCCACAGCCGTCACCGACATCCCCACCGTAGGCATCGACACTCCCGACGATCTCGCCCGCGCCGTCGCAATGATGAAATAACCTCGTCAGCGGCAAAACCATTCGGGGGCAACAGGGGTTATATCAATGTATAACCCTCATGTTTCAACCCTGATGAGAAAACTGCGACTTTTCGCGCTGCTGGCGGCGACTGTGCTTGCCGCCGCAGAGATCCACGCCGGACAGAGCGTCGGCCTCGTGCTCAGCGGAGGCGGTTCGAAAGGAATCGCCCACATTGGCTTCATCAAAGCCCTCGAAGAAAACAACATACCTGTCGACTGCATAACAGGCACGTCGATGGGCGCCATTGTCGGCGCCCTGTATGCCTCGGGCTATTCGCCCGACGAGATGCTCGCGATGCTCTCGACAGAGCAGTTCATGAACTGGGCCACGGGAGTGACGGCCGCCGGCGACAAATTCTATTTCAACGAGCCGCAAGAAACTCCCGGCTGGCTGACAGTCAATCTCGCATCGGGCGACTCGGCCACTCTGGCAGCGCTCTTCCCCACCCGCCTTGTCAACCCCCTGCCGATGAGCTTCGCCTTCATGGAAATTTTCTCGCCCCCTCAGGCAGCGGCCGACAACAACTTCGACAAACTGTTCGTTCCGTTCCGCTGCGTGGCGTCAGACATCTACCGCCACCGCAAGGTCGTGTTCTCGCGAGGCGAGCTGCCGCTGGCCGTGCGTGCGTCGATGAGTTTTCCGCTGGTCTACCAGCCGATAATGATCGGCGACACACTGATGTACGACGGAGGGCTCTACGACGTCTATCCCGTCGACGTAATGCTCGACGATTTCAACCCCGACAGGATTATCGGCGTCGACGTATCGACGCCCAACACGCCACCGGGACTCAACGACCTCGTCGGTCAGATCGAGAATATGGTCATGAGCGGCTATCTGCCGAAAATTCCCGAAGGACGCGGCATCAACGTCGTCTTCGACCTCGAGCGCTTCGGGCTGACCCACTGGGGAGCCGCAAAAGAGATCTATGAAATCGGCTACAGACGCGGTCTCGAACTCGCCGATTCGATAAAAAGCATAACGACAGCTCGACGAACGCCCGAAGAAGTTGCCCGGCGCCGCGCCGAATTCAGGAAGCGCATCAGGCCTATGGAGATAAAGGATGTTGCCGTCACAGGCACCGACAGCAACACCGGCCGCTGGATTATACAGACCTTCAGAGGCCCCGTCGATTCGACAATGACCGTCGGCGAAGCCCGCAGCGGCTTCTACAAGCTGACGTCGACAGGCAGAATGCGCAACCTCGTGCCCCATGCCGAATACGACACCGCGACAGGAACCTTCGACATCGACCTCCACGCCGATGTGACGAAGAACTTCCGCGCCGAAGTAGGCGGCTTCCTGACTTCGGGAAGCCAGAGCATGCTCTACGCCGCCGACCATTACAGCCCGCTCGACTACCGCCATCCCTATGCCTCGCTCGAGGGATGGGCCGGAATCAATTATCTGGCCGCATCGGGCGACCTCGGCATGCTGCTGCCGACATCGACTCCCTCGCGTATCGGACTGAGACTGACAGCATCGCGCCAGCGCCTCTATGAGCACGAAAAGATGTTCTATGACCTAAAATCGCCCGCATTCGCAATCAACAGCGAGATAACCGCCGGCATATATTACGCGCTGCCGGCCGGACGCTACGGAATTTTCGAGGCGCAGCTCGGCTACGGCCATCTCACCTCGGGCTACAGGCCCCCATTGCAGTATTCCGCCACTATCGGACGCATCAGCATAATCGACGATCTCGCGCGCCTGCGCCTGCAATGGACGAGATCTACCCTCGACGACGCATTCCTCCCCACCTCGGGTTCGCGCTATGAAGTATCACTGACAGGCTATGTCGGCGGCCGCCGGCAGAAGCCGGCAGGACTGCCGAAGGCCGCCCGACCGGCCCGCGGAGAGGCGTTCGCGTCGGCCGAAGGCTATATCAGGGTCGCCAAAGGTTTCTCTGTCGGGCTGAAGGGGGAAGCCCTGTATTCCTCCCAGAAACTGTCCGGCGACTATACCGCGTCGATGATACTCGCCCCGCAATTCTCGCCGTCGTTCACAACCGACGGCGAATATATGCCGGCATTCAGAGCTAACGAATATGTCGCAGCTTCGGTAACACCCGTCTGGCAGGCGGCCAAAATATTCCAGATAAGGCTTAACGCCACAGTGTTCGCCCCGGTGCGCCGCATTCTCGTGGCCCCCGACGGGCAGGGCGCACGCTACGGGGCCATTTTCGGCTCATGTGATTTCTACGGACAGCTGTCGGCAGCCCTGCGCCTGCCGATAGGCGCCGTCGTCGCCTATTGCAGCTATTCGAGCGGCCAGGCACGCCACTGGTCAGGCGGAATATCGCTCGGAATACCCATTAAAGCCCCGAAATTCCGCCGATAACATAAATTTAACTTAATTTAACTGGAATAATTATTGCCAAATTTCCGAAATAATCGCGAAATATTGTAATTTTGCATCACCAAAACGCGCATAAGCGCAGAATGAAAAAGCCAAAATAGTGAAGCAAGTTTAAAGTGATTTATTCTTCTCACAGCCAGGGATAAGGGCTATAAATGAGGAAGAAATCATTGCTAAGATTCAAGTAAGAGCCGGATTACGTCCGAGATTATTGCGGTCTTAAGGCTCAGGACATAGCTTGATACTATGATGCCCCACACAAGCTCAGGGTTAACGGGCCGAGGGCATCTGAATTAGCGCCTCCGTGCATCGCTGTTTGGCGGTCGGGAAGCTGACGGCATTATGCCGCGCCCCAACCGACACGGCTTTTCAGAGGCGCGCATCGTTTTTGGCTAAAGATGAATTTCGGATAATCATAAGCATATTGTTAATTGACTTGAAAGGAATAGAACGAAGAATTGTTGAACAAAGTATAATAGTTGTTTTATAGATAATTGTGTATTTGAAGCTTAAGGGTAGTCGTGAGACTATCCTTTTGTTTCTTTTGGGAGGAAACGACATTAAGGGCCTTAAGGTCGTTAATGTCCTTAAAGTCCTTAAAAAAGGCGGCCGGAGCCGCCTCTGAGGGAATCAGGCCAGCCGCTTCGGCCGGTGAAAGCGGAAGATGATGGAGGCAGCCACGAAGTAGACGGCCGTCAGAATCCATAGGTTGGTATATGAGGCCGACTGGAGGGCCAGCGAAGCATTGTCGCTGTTGATATGGACAAAGCCCTGAACTCCCCACGTTGCCGGCACACAGGCTCCGATGAGCTGCCACGGGCCGCTCATGGCGTAACGCGGCCAGGTCAGTCCCGACAGGAACAGGAATATAACCGAGGTGAAGACAATGACAAGGAACGAGCTTTCGCGCTCTGTCACGAACACGCTGAGCGACAGGCCGAACACCGAGACCGCCAGCAGATAGGGGACGACAAAGAGAAGCTCGTCGACAATGCTGCCGTAGGCCGGAAACTTGAAGATCCACGGCACGACATGGAGAGTATAGATCACCATCGGGAGCATGATGGCGACATAGCATAAGGTCTTGCCGACGACCGTAGCCGTGGCCGGCGCGTCGATTCCGAGAGGGTCGGATCCGCCGTTGCGGCGACGCCTTTCAGAGGCGGCTCCGGCAATCATGCAGGCCCCGAGCACAACGCTCTGCTGCAGAATCAGCATGAGGATACCGGGCATGATAAACGACGAGAATCCCTGACTGGGATCGCCGACAAACTGCTGGCTGACATTCAGCGGCGCGCCCTGCGAGGCAAGAGCCGCAGCCGGCAGCCCGAGATCGGCAAGGGTGCGCTGCTGTATTTCGGCTCCGGCGGCAATCTGAACCTGAGTCAGGGCCATTGTGAACTGACGGTAGCGCAGCAGCAGGCTCATGTCGCAGTAGAAACTGACATTCGCCGTCTCACCGCGCCCGATCCGGCGGGCATAGTCGGACGGAATCTCGACTACACCATAACATTTCTTCTCATGCATGGCCCGTTTGGCCTCAGCCTTGTTGGCGGCATAGCCGACAATGCCGACAGGCTCGGTGGCGTCGAGCATGCGCACAAGATGGCGGCTCTCGGCAGTGCGCGAGTTGTCGACTACAACGACCGCCACGTCGCGGATAAGCTCGGGATTATAGATCAGAGCGTAGACCAGCGGATAGATCGTCGGGAGCGCCAGAAAGAAAAGCATGACTCCCTGATCGCGGAAAACGTGGCTGAACTCACGGCGCCAGACCCGAAACAGACCGACGAACCAGCCCGACAGCATATTCAGAATCTTCATCATGGCACGTAGACAGGATTAAGACAGCGGCGGCGCAGACGGCGCAACAGCGGGAATGTCAATAACGGGAATATCAGAAGCGCAATATAATATGAGCGCGAGAAGAAAATCGGGATTCCGTTCAGGGCCTGATCGATATAGATCAGGAAGAAGTAGCGCAGCGGAATGATCGAGGCGAAAATGCCGATACCGCCATACATCTGGTCGACCGGAAACGAAAAGCCCACGACACTGAAGCTGAGAATTCCTGTCAGCGAGCAAATCGTTATCGCCAGACGCAGATTGGGCAGAATCTCGCATATAATCACCGCGAAAGCCTGACAGGCGATCACGAGAAGCACCATAGCGAGAATGATATGCGAGGTATGGTTGTTGAGCGGATAATGGCAGAAGCGGAACATGAGAGCTTCACAGGCTATGCCGACCGCACTGAATATCACCGTCTGAGGGGCAAGCTTGCCTACGAGGGCCACGAGCATCGACCCTCGCGCAGTGTCGAGCCACTGAGGCGACGTGCCGCGCTTTATCTCTTCGCCTATGCTGAACGCCGTGACGAGCATGACAAGCAGCGCTATAACACCCGATATAAACGACGGATTGAGATAGACCGAATAGTTAAGCCAGGGATTATTAAGCCCGTGACTGTCGATGACGACAGGCTGAATGACCGACATTGCCGCGGCATCGGTGGTTCCGAGAGCCGTCAGAGTGGTCTTGACCACGCCCATTTCGGTAACGACAGCCGTCGTGGTGAATCCCTTTAGCGACATCGTTCCGGGCACGAATATCGACATATTCGTATAATACGACAGCGTAGGCTGAGAACCGTTGAGACAGTCGCGCTCGAAATTGCGCGGTATGTAGAAGAAACCGTAGCTGTCGCCCCGGCGAAGGCGCGACAGGGCCTCATGATAGCTGTCGTCGCTGCGGGTTATGTCGAGATACTGGCTGGCCTGAAGCGCGCGGGTAACGCGGCGCGACATAGCCGAACGGTCCATGTCGACCACGGTGACCGGCACAGGCAGCGGCAGTCCTGACTTCATCAGGTCGATGAAGAACAGGGCCGTCAGCATCGGCACGATCAACATCATCGTGACGTAGATCCTGCGCGATGTGAGCCGACGGAGCTCACGTTTGATAGTATTCCACAGGGGAGCAAACACCGGTTTGATATTTTATTTGTCGTAGAGAACCGTCATTCCGGGGCGCAGATCGCCTATCGGATTCGTCGGACGCGCCTTGACTTCGAAAGTGCGGCTGTCCCATTCGCCTGTAGCCTTTGTGGCGTGCCAGGTAGCGTATGAACCTAAGTCGCGTATGTAATAGATGCGCGCTTTGGCTTTTTTCTTGTCGAGGGCGGGAATCATGATATCGATTTCCTGACCCAGACGCAGCTTGTTGAGCTCTTCTTCGCGCACGTTGAAGGTGACCCACTTGTCGTCGACCTTAAGCAGCGACATTATCGGCGCTCCGAGCGATACGAGCTCGCCGGTCTGGGGATAGATCTGATCGATCTGGCCGTCGCAGGGGGCGACAAGATACTGGTCTTCGAGCACAGCCTCGACCTCGCGTATTCCGCCGCGCGCAACAGTGACCATGGCGGCCGACTGCTGCTTGTCCTGACGCTGCGCACCGGCGCGGGCCAGATTGAGCTGACTCTGGGCAGCCGCACGTGCGGCCACGGCGGCATCGTAGGCAGCCTTCGCCTC
>DBGBEM010000036.1:0-11432 GCA_048477235.1 Muribaculaceae bacterium
GTGTGGAGTATGCCCAAAGCGCCAAGAAACAGCTGGACAGCGCCACCGACGAGGCCAAGAAAATCCTCGCCGAGGCGCGTGCCCGGCAGGCCGAATCGCTGCGCGAGGCCGACAAGATGAAATCACAGATCATCGAGGAGGCCCGCGAGGCCGCTCAGGCCGAAGCGAAGAAGGTTATGGACGCCGCTCAGGTGTCGATACGCCAGGAACGCAAGCAGGCCGAGCAGCAGCTGCGCAACGAAGTGTCGGAGTTTGCGCTGAAGATAGCCTCGAAGGTTGTCCGCCAGCAGCTCAGCGATGACAAGGCACAGGCACGCCTCGTAGGCGACATGCTCGACAGTATCGAAGCAGAAAAAAAGTGACTCCACCCACAGTGAAACCCGTCAAACCTCTAAACTCTTAACCGACGATGGACCAAGGACTAATACCGCGACGTTATGCCAAGGCGCTCTTCAAGGCAGCCGCGGAGCGCGGCGTCGAAAAACGCCTCTACAGCCTCTGCGGCGCGTTGGCGGCCGCTTTCGCCTCGGAGCCGCGCCTGAACGCCACGGTGGCCAATCCGTTTGTGGCAGGCGCCGACAAAATCAGGCTCCTTGAAACAGCCTCGGGGGCAACGCCCGACGATACCCTCATGGCCGATTTCCTGAAACTGCTGACCGAGAACCGGCGGCTCGACATGATTCGCGACATCGCCATTGCCTACCGTCTGATCTACCGTCAGGCCAACAATATCAGGCACGTCACCGTCACCTCGGCGGCTCCGCTGCCCGAGGCCCAGGAGAAACGCCTCAAGGAGATCATCGCGGCCCATCTCGACGGCGCCACCATGGAATATTCCTCGAAGGTCGATCCTTCGCTGATCGGAGGTTTCACCGTGGACATCGACAACGAGCGCCTCAACGCTTCCGTAGCCCATGAGCTCAAACAGCTCAAACTCTCACTCATTAAACGTTAACCCCACTATCTCTCCACAAACCCATATACCCTCACCCCTTTTCCACTCATGATTAATCCCAGCGAGATTTCTGAAGTACTGAAACAACAGCTCGACAATGTCAACTCCAAGGTGTCGTTCGAAGAAACCGGCACTGTTCTTGAAGTCGGCGACGGCGTTGCCCATGTCTATGGCCTCGACAATGTCCGTGCCAACGAGCTTGTGGAATTTGAAAACGGCGTCACCGGCGTGGCGCTCAACCTCGAGGAGAGCAACGTCGGCGTAATCCTCTTCGACAACGTCGACACCATCACCGAGGGCATGAGCGTCAAGTGCACCGGCGAAATCGCCTCGATCCCCGTGGGAGAGGGTGTGTTCGGCCGTGTCATCAACGTTCTCGGCCAGCCCATCGACGGACGCGGCCCCATCGAGGGCGAGCTGCTCCGCATGCCGCTCGAACGCAAGGCTCCGGGCGTCATCTACCGCCAGCCCGTCAAGCAGCCGCTCCAGACCGGCATCAAGGCCGTCGACTCTATGGTGCCCATAGGCCGCGGCCAGCGCGAGCTCATCATCGGTGACCGCCAGATCGGCAAGACCGCCATCGCCATCGACACAATCATCAACCAGCGCAAGAACTTCGAGGAAGGCAAGCCCGTCTACTGCATCTACGTGGCCATCGGCCAGAAGGCATCGAGCGTTGCCGCCATCGTCGAGACCCTGCGCCAGCACGGCGCCATGGACTATACCGTAGTCGTGGCTGCAACGGCTTCTGACTCGGCCTCGATGCGCTACTACGCTCCGTTCTCGGGCGTCGCCATCGGCGAATATATCCGCGACACGGGCCGCGACGCCCTCATCGTCTACGACGATCTGTCGAAGCAGGCCGTCAGCTACCGTGAGATCTCGCTGATTCTGAAGCGCCCCTCGGGCCGCGAGGCTTATCCCGGCGATATTTTCTATCTCCACTCGCGCCTGCTCGAACGCGCCGCCAAGATTATCGACAATCAGGAGGTCGCCGCGCAGATGAACGACCTGCCCGAAGTGCTGAAAGACCGCGTTAAAGGCGGCGGTTCGCTGACAGCCCTGCCTATCATCGAGACCCAGGCCGGCGACGTCAGCGCATATATCCCGACAAACGTCATCTCGATCACCGACGGTCAGATATTCCTCGAATCGGCTCTGTTCAACCGCGGTATCCGTCCGGCTATCAATGTCGGTATCTCGGTTTCGCGTGTGGGCGGTAACGCTCAGATCAAGTCGATGAAGAAGGTGGCCGGAACGCTGAAGATCGATCAGGCCCAGTTCCGCGAGCTCGAGTCGTTCACCAAGTTCGGCGGCGACATCGACCCCGTGACCGCACGCGTCATCGACAAGGGCCGCAAGAACGAGCGCCTGCTCATCCAGCCCCAGTATCATCCCGTAGCCGTCGAAGACGAGGTCGCAGTCATTTTCTGCGGCACCCGCGGTCTGCTCGAGAATGTTCCCGAAGAGAACGTGGCCGAGTTCGAGGCCCAGCTGCTTCAGCTTCTCCACGCCCGCAACCAGGCCGACGTGCTCGACGTGATCCGCTCGGGTCAGCTCACCGACGACTGCCAGGCCAAGCTCACCGCCGCCGCCTCGGAAGTAGCAGCCCGCTTCAATATCAATTAACGAATTAACCAAGACAGCAACCGCCAATGGCAACACTACGCGAACTCAAGGGACGCATCGGCTCGGTAGCCTCTTCGGAGAAGATCACCGGAGCCATGAAGATGATCTCGTCGGCTAAGATGCACAAGGCCGAGCAGGCTCTGAAACGCCTTCTCCCTTATCGCACTCTTATCGAGGGCATCATCGGCAATCTTCTCGATTCCGACGCCCAGTATTCCTCGCCGCTGACCGCAGAGCGCGAGGTAGAGCGTCGCGCCGTTGTTGTCTGGGGCAGCGACGACGGCCTCTGCGGCGCCTATAATGTCAACCTCTACAAGCAGCTGGCCGCTACGATCACGCGCCTGCGCGCCGCCGACCCGAAGGTCGAGCTGAGCGTCATCGCCATAGGCTCGAAGATGGCCAAGGCCTGCCGCCCGCTTGAGAAGATAGGGATCAAGGCTATCCTTCCCGAAGGGGTCAGCTCGAAGAGCGACGGCGCCGGAGTCAAGGCCTTTCTCGAAACCCTGACAGGCTATTTCACCGGGGGCGTTTACGACGCTGTTGACATTCTCTATATGTCGTTCAAGAGTGTCAGCCGCCAGCGCCCGGTCGAGATGCAGTTCCTTCCGGTCGCTCCCTCGGCGTTTGCCGCCGGAGGCGCCGCTTCGTCGAACCGCCCCTGCCTGTTCGAGCCGTCGGCTCAGGATATATTCACCACGATTGTGCCGATGTATTTGCTGGCCGTGCTTCAGGATGTGTTCACCGAGAACCGCGCCAGCGAGATGGCGGCGCGCGTCATGGCCATGCAGAGCGCCAACGACAACGCCCAGAAGCTGCTCGAGCAGTTGCGTCTCGAATATAACAAGCTGCGCCAGCAGAGCATCACGACCGAGCTGCTCGACATTGTCGGCGGCCAGGTGCGTTAGCCCTGCGGCTATCCGCTCCCGAATCACCAACCGAATCAAACATCAACGACATACCAATCAACCTCACAACTAAGCAATGGGTAGTGTAAAACAGTATTTTTCCTCTTTAGCGTCGGGAATCTCTTCGCTCATCAAGGGCATGGAGGTCACCGGCAAGGAATTCGTCACCCCCAAGATAACAGAGCGCTATCCCGAAGACCGCGAGACACGCCACGTTCCCGAGCGTTTCCGCGCCACCCTCGAGTTAATCTACGATGCCGACGGCAACCATAAGTGCATAGCCTGCGGCACCTGCGAGCGCAACTGCCCCAACGGAACCATCTCGCTTCAGACCAAGATGGTCGACACCTGGAAGGGAAAGAAAAAGAAACTCGAAACCTATAACTACGACCTCGGCAGCTGCACGTTCTGCCAGCTCTGCGTAACATCGTGCCCGACAGCGGCTATCCGCTTCAACAACGATTTCGAGCAGGCCGTGTTCACCCGCGACAAGCTCGTCAAGAAGCTCAATTATCTGCCCGAGAAGCCCGAACCCGAGCCTACCGAGGAAGAGCGCGCCAAATTCGAGGCCGAGAAAGCCGCCAAGATCGAGGCAGCCAAGAAAGCCGCGGCCGCCAAGAAGGCAGCCGCCGCGAAGGCAGCCGGCGATGCTCCCGCTGCTCCGGCCAAACCCGACGAAAAGAAATAAATCAACACATCCCCATATTTTCATCAAATGGAATCCGTAGGAAGTATAATCGCTTACTGGCTGATTGTGGCAGCGATTGTGGTGTTCTCGGTCTTGACCGTGACAACCCGCAAGATTCTCCGCTCCGCCACCTATCTGCTGTTTACGCTCTTCGCCACCGCCGCGCTCTATTTCAAGCTCGACTATGAGTTTCTGGGAACGGTTCAGATCGCCGTCTATGCCGGCGGCATCGTGGTGCTCTTTGTTTTCTCCATTCTGCTGACACAGCGCCCCGGCGAGGATTCTCCGGTTTTGCGTTCGGGCAAGAAAGCGCTCGGACTGCTGGCGGCTCTGGCAACCCTGCTCGTCAGCGGCGCGGCTCTTCTGAGCCGCTGCGGCGACCTCTGCACACAGCTGCCCGCGATGGAGAACCCCGACATGAAAGTGATCGGCGAGAGCCTTCTCGGCTCAGGCTCGGGCCAGTATCTTCTCCCGTTCGAGGCTATCAGTGTTCTTCTGCTTGCCTGCATAATCGGTGGCGTCGTCGTCGCCCGTAAACGTTAAAGGAATCATGGGAAATACAATCGTATGGTATCTCGTTCCGTCGCTGATAATGTTCGCGGCGGGCGTCTACGGGTTCATCACCCGCAAAAACATGATTGCGATGCTGATCTCGCTTGAGCTGATGCTCAACGCTGTCGACATCAACTTCGTAGTGTTCAACCGCTTCCTTTTCCCCGGTCAGCTCGACGGCATGATGTTCACCCTCTTCGCCATCGGCATAGCCGCCGCTGAAACGGCTCTGGCAATAGCTATCATCATCAACATCTATCGCGCCGCCCACAATATCGACGTCGAGGATATCAACCAAATGAAATTTTAAGACGCTATGGCAATCACCCTACCACTGCTCATTCTCGTCATTCCGCTGTTCATGTTCCTCGTCCTCGGTCTTCTCGGCCCGAAGATGAGTCCGAAGCTCGCCGGCAGTCTCGGCAGTCTCGGCATGGGAACAGTGCTGGTAATGTCGTATATCGTCGCATTCACCTACTTCTTCAGCGGCAATCCCGAGTTTATCACGGCCGATTCGGTGCGTCTGCAATATGAGGTCTTCAATGTTACCTGGCTGCAGTTCACCCAGAATCTCGTCATCAAGCTCGGCTTCTTCCTCGATCCGATTTCGGCCATGATGCTCGTCGTCATTCCGACGGTGTCGTTCATGGTTCACATCTATTCTCTGGGCTATATGCACGGCGAGCGCGGATTCCAGCGTTACTACGCTTTCCTGTCGCTGTTCAGCTTCTCGATGCTCGGTCTGGTTGTCGCCACCAACATTTTCCAGATGTATATCTTCTGGGAGCTTGTGGGTGTGTCGTCATACCTCCTTATCGGATTCTACTATCAGCGTCCGGCAGCCGTGTCGGCCTCGAAGAAGGCGTTTATCGTCACCCGCTTCGCCGACCTCGGATTCCTTATCGGTATTCTGATTCTGTCGTTCTACAGTCAGACTTTCGACTTCAAGGCCCTGACCGAGAACCCCGGTGCCATTGTCGCCGACTTCGGAGGCGCAGCCTTCATGGGCGCTTCGGCTCTGACCTGGGCTCTTGTCCTGATCTTCACCGGAGGTATGGGTAAATCGGCAATGATGCCGCTCCATATCTGGCTCCCCGACGCCATGGAAGGCCCGACCCCTGTCAGCGCCCTCATCCATGCCGCTACTATGGTTGTGGCCGGTGTCTATCTCGTTGCCCGTCTCTTCCCGCTTTATCTGACCAGCGAGGCAGCCCTGATGTTCATAACCGTTGTCGGCGCCATCACGGCCATGTATGCGGCTATCGTCGCCTGCACCCAGCTCGATATCAAGCGCGTTCTCGCCTTCTCGACAATCTCTCAGATTGCATTCATGATGGTCAGCCTCGGTGTCGCCCGTCCTGAAATCCACGAAGGCGTAGGCTACATGGCCTCGATGTTCCATCTGTTCACCCACGCCATGTTCAAGGCTCTGCTGTTCATGTGCGCCGGTTCGGTTATCCACGCTGTCCACTCCAACGACTACACAGCCATGGGTGGTCTGCGCAAGTATATGCCGATAACCCATATCACCTTCCTGATCGCCTGTCTCGCCATCGCCGGTATTCCTCCGTTCTCTGGCTTCTTCTCGAAAGATGAGATTCTGACGGCCTGCTACGGAAACAATATCTTCTGGGGAATCTGGATGACGGCCGTCGCCGCTCTGACAGCTTTCTACATGTTCCGTCTCTACTTCCTCATCTTCTGGTGGGACAATCCCGACTACGGCAAGCACAAACCCCACGAGAGCCCCTTCTCGATGGCTTTCCCGCTGGTGTTCCTCGCTCTGGTGAGCTGTGTGGCAGGTTTCATCCCCTTCGGCAAATTCGTGACTTTCGAGGGACATGAATATATCATCGACCTCGACATGACAGTCGCTACCGTCAGCGTCTGCGTGGCTCTGATTTCGATATTCGTGGCCTACAAGCTCTATTTCCGCAAGAACGACGTGCCCGACCGTCTGGCCGAACGTTTCCACTGGCTCTGGAAGGCCGCCTACCACCGCTTCTACTGGGACGAAATCTATATCTTTGTCACCCACCGCATAATCTTCGACGGCATCTGCCGCCCGATAGCCTGGTTCGACCGCCATGTCATCGACGGCACAATGAACGGCTTCGCCTATATCACCAACCGCGCCAGTGTGGCAATCAAAGGAATGCAGAGCGGCCGCGTCCAGGCCTACGTGCTCTGGTATCTTGCCGGTGCGTTGCTCCTTGGCGTCATAACAACTCTTTGCCTGCTGTGATCCGGCGAAACCAATCATTATTTTCTCTGACCTGAAAAATACAGTAATTCGATGCTTTTAGAAAATATTCTCATCTATTATGTGATTATCCCGCTGCTCATGCTCGGGGGAATCGCGCTCTGCAAGGGGCGGAAAGGCATTCGCGCCGTGGCCGTGGCCGGTTCAGTCTGCCTGCTGGCTCTTTCGACATGGCTGCTTGTAGAGTATCTTCAGCTGCGTGCCGCCGGCGAGACAGCGCCGATGCTTTTCCAGGGCTCGTGGATGTGGTTTGAACCGCTCAACATCCATCTGGCCGTCGGTGTCGACGGAATCTCGGTTGCGATGCTGATGCTGTCGTCGATAATCGTCTTCGCGGGCAGTTTCGCCTCGTGGGAGATTCCGCAGATGAAAGAGTTCTTCCTGTGGCTCATTCTTCTGTCGACAGGCGTGTTCGGATTCTTTATCTCGATCGACCTCTTCACGATGTTCATGTTCTATGAGGTCGCTCTGATTCCGATGTATCTTCTTATCGGAGTCTGGGGCAGCGGCAACAAGAACTATTCGGCCATGAAGCTGACCCTGATGCTCATGGGCGGATCGGCCTTCCTGATGCTCGGCCTCATCGGAATCTACTATAACTCGAGCGTCGACGGACAGCACACCTGGAACCTGCTCGAAATCGTCTCGAACGGCGCCCTTCAGCAGAGTTCGTGGCAATACCTCTTCTTCCCGCTGACATTCGTCGGATTCGGCGTTCTGGGAGCCATGTTCCCCTTCCACACATGGAGCCCCGACGGTCACGCTTCGGCTCCGACGGCTGTTTCGATGCTCCACGCCGGTGTGCTGATGAAGCTCGGAGGCTACGGTTGCTTCCGCGTGGCAATCTATCTGATGCCGCAGGCTGCCGCCGACCTTGCCTGGATATTCCTGATTCTGACTGGTATCTCGGTTGTCTACGGAGCGTTCAGCGCCTGTGTGCAGACCGACCTCAAGTATATCAACGCCTACTCGTCGGTAAGCCACTGCGGACTGGTTCTGTTCGCCATCCTCATGCTCAACACAACAGCGATGACCGGCGCCATAATGCAGATGCTCAGCCACGGTCTGATGACAGCCCTCTTCTTCGCCCTGATCGGTATGATCTACGGACGAACCCACACACGCGACATCCGTCAGATGGGGGGTCTGATGAAGATCATGCCTTATCTGGCCGTCTGCTACGTCATAGCCGGTCTGGCCTCGCTCGGTCTGCCGGGTCTGAGCGGCTTCGTCTCGGAGATGACGATCTTCGTCGGCTCGTTCGAGCATTCCGATATGTTCCACCGCGTGTTCACCATCGCCGCCTGCTCGTCGATCGTCATCACGGCCGTCTACATTCTCCGCGTTGTCGGCAAACTGCTCTACGGCCCTGTTCAGGATGAGCACCATCTGTCACTGACCGACGCAACCTGGTGGGAACGCCTGTCGACAACGACACTCATTATCTGTGTCGCCGCAATCGGCTGTCTGCCGAACTTCTTCGTGAAACTTATCGAATTCACCTTCCAGAAAGATATCTTCGCCGTTATCGGCCTCAACTAACCAACCACGATTAATAGCGCAATATGGACTACTCACAATTTTTCACAATGTGGCAAGAAATAGGACTGTTGATCGTGTTCCTATTGGTATTTTTCTACGACACCTTCGCCCCCAAGCGTGCCTTAGGAGCGCTGGGAACTCTGACCTGCATCTTCTTTGCCGCACTGACGGTTCTCGGATTCTGTCCCTGTCTGGCTGCCGACACTTCGGCCTTCGGCGGAATGTATCAGACCTCCGACGCCATCGTGACAATCAAGAACATTCTGAATATCGGCACACTCATCGTTCTGATCCAGTCGGTGACATGGGCCAACAGCGAATTCACCCGCATCCGCCGCGGCGAATTCTACGAACTGATTCTGCTGACGCTCTTCGGAATGTATCTGATGATTTCGGCCGGCCACTTCCTTGTGTTCGTCATCGGACTCGAGACCGCCTCGTTGCCGCTGGCTGCCCTCGTGGCCTTCGAGAAGAACAAATATGAGAGCCATGAAGCCGCTGTCAAATATGTTCTGACAGCTGTGTTCTCGTCGGCGATCTTCCTCATGGGTCTGTCGATCGTCTACGGCCTCGCCGGTTCGCTCAGCTACAGCGAGATTGCCGCAAGCCTGCTTTCGACAGGCAATTCGATCGGCCTCATCGTAGCTCTCGGCTTCGTCATCGCCGGTATCGGATTCAAGCTGTCGCTCGTTCCCTTCCATCTCTGGACAGCCGACGTCTATCAGGGCGCACCGACTTCGGTGACCTCCTACCTCAGCGTCATCTCGAAAGGTTCGGCAGCCTTCGCCTTCATGGTAGTGCTGCAGCAGGCCTTCGGCGAAGCCTATCCCCAGGTGTGGGAATGGATGCTCTACGCCGTCATCATCGCCACGATAACTATCGGTAACCTCTTCGCCATCCGCCAGCGCAACCTGAAGCGCTTCCTCGCCTTCTCGTCGGTCAGCCAGGCCGGTTATATCATGCTCGGCGTAATCGGCAACAACGAGCTGTCGACAACGGCGCTGATGTTCTACATCCTCGTCTACATCTTCAGCAACCTCGCGGCCTTCGGCGTTATCGGAGCTGTGGAGAATGCCACCGGCAAGGTGTCGATGGACGACTACAACGGCCTCTACAAGACCAATCCGCGTCTGGCAGTGACGATGATGCTGGCCATGTTCTCTCTGGCCGGTATTCCTCCGTTCGCCGGATTCTTCAGTAAGTTCTTCATCTTCACGGGCGCTCTCGGCGTCGGAACTCCGGCAATGTATGTGCTCGTGTTCATCGCCTTGCTGAACACTATCGTGTCGCTCTACTACTATCTGCTCGTCGTCAAGGCAATGTTTATCAACGAGAGCGACGCCCCGATAGCAACCTTCCGTTCGAGCTGCTCTGAGCGCCTCGGAATGTGGATCTCGACCGCCGGCATCCTCTTCCTCGGCCTCGTCAGCTGCGTCTACGACTACATCCTCCAGTCGGTAGCCTGACACCGACATCCACCTCATAACGCGAGCCGGAGCCCCAACGGGCTTCGGCTCGCCGCTTGTTTTGGGAGTAATGGGAGAATTGGGTGCAATGGGAGAGCTTCAATGCTTTTCGAGAAGGTAGAGTGCGGTTAACAGTAGGATCAGGCTCACAATTCTAATAATCATGATTACGCGCCGGGCATATTTCCGGTCGCTGAACCGGCTCAGGGGCTTCTTCTGTTGCCCTGACACATAAAGATAGCCGAGTGGCGAGAGTAGAAGCCCTACTACGGTTACAATAATTATTATGATTGTCATTTATTTGAAGCTTAAAACTGTTGTTAATATTTTGTCATTCCAAGTAAGTAGTGATCCTGTAAATAGTTATAAAACAGCATCAATCGTCGGCTTTTCACAAGTAATTCTTAAACAGATAGAGCAACAGAATTGAGATTCCGCAGACAGCAATGCTTAATAAAACCATTTTTGCTCTGAAACGTTGGCTAACGTCTTTGTCGGCATACTTGCTGCCGGGCTTGCGCGCTTCATAGACCGTATAAAGAGTGCCGAACGGAATCAGAATCAGTCCGATTGTAAATATTGTGAGGATAACGTATAGCATATTAAATCAAGAAACATGTGTTGCAACGCAAAGATTATATTCATGAGCGATTTTTATTGAACTATATAAATCCACTCCTAAAATCAGTAGTCCAGCGAGGGCATCAACTTCGGGTGATGCAATTAAGGCAGCTACGACAGCTCTGCCTGCGTCTATAGCTACATCATCGATTTGAGATTTAACAACGTCCTTTATTAGTGCATCCAAACAGTAGTCGTTCGCATTTCTTGATACTGTTGAGGCTGAAAGATATTCGTCTATACTTGCGGCACTGTTAATCATACATCCTTGTATTATCGGTGCCTTATCTTTTATTGCATCCATCAGCATAATCATATTATTGCCGCCGCTTTCTATATAGTCATTAGCAAAGTTGTAGAAAGATTGAACCTCATTTAAAGAAGATTGTCTTATCAGCTCATCAATTGAGGCGCTATATATTTTCTCGTATTCTTGTTCTTTTTCGGACGTGCAATAAATATTATATAAGCTATCCACTTTTTCTTTGGGCATTGAAACCAATAAGTTTATGAGATCTGAGCTCGTTATTTGTGTCGAGTCATCAGAACGAGAAGGGTTTGCCGCTAAAACTTGAAAAGTCTGGCCAATACGCTTTTGTGCATTGGCTTTATAGTGTTCATACTGCTCTGTTAGTTCAGAGTGTGAAAGAGTGTCCGTGTAAGGATCATCATAAGATGAACATGAAATCAAACAAGTAGTAAATGACAGGATGAGTAATGTTTTTTTTCATAAAATAGGTTTTATTGTTTAATATTTTAACATGTTTGGCGAGATAAAAGTTCAATTATTGAGATAGGTATTGTTCTGGCT
>DBGBEM010000037.1:0-16679 GCA_048477235.1 Muribaculaceae bacterium
GACAAGCAGGGCAACGAAAAGATGACCTGGCGCGACACCGAATACGGCATCGGCTGGCTGCCGCTGGGCGGCTACTGCAAGATCGCCGGCATGATCGACGAATCGCTCGACTCCGAGCAGCTCGCCCAGGAGCCGAAGAGCTGGGAATTCCGATCCAAGCCGGCTTATCAGCGACTGCTGGTGATGCTCGGCGGAGTGCTTTTCAACTTCATTTTCGCCATTATTATATACGCCGGAATGGCGTTCCACTGGGGCGACAAATATATCCCCTTCGAGAATGCCACCGAAGGCTTCGATTTCGCGCCGGCCGCCCTGAATGCCGGATTCCGCAACGGCGACCGTCCGTTCGCGGCCGACGGCCAGAAGCTCGACGCCGCCCAGAACGACTGTGTCCTGAAGATTCTCGAAGCCAAAAATGTCGACGTCATCCGCAACCGGCGCGACACCGTCAGCATAGCCATTCCCGAAGACTTCATCTTCCGCGTCAACAACGACAAGGGATTCATGAGCTTCCGCCTTCCCGTCTATATCGGCAACGTCGTCAACGGCGAGGCCGCGATGAAAGCCGGGCTTAAGGAGGGAGATCATATCATCGCCGTCGACACAGTGGCAACGCCGTCATACACCGAGCTGACCGCAGTTCTGGCCAACTACAGGGAGAAACCGACAACCGTCACTGTGGAACGCGACGGACAGACGCTCACACTTCCCGTAACGCCCAACGAATTCGGCAAGCTCGGCTTCCAGCTCAAACCGCTCACCGACGTCTACGAGCCCGTGACCGTCAGATACGGTCTGCTCGAATCGTTCCCCAAAGGATGGGAAAACGGTTCGGGGATGCTCGTCAACTACGTCGGCTCGCTGAAACACGTTTTCAGCAAAGAAGGAGCCGAGTCGATAGGCGGATTCGGAGCTATCGGCGATATGTTCCCCGACCGCTGGAACTGGTATAGTTTCTGGAATATCACCGCATTCCTTGCCGTGGCTCTCGCCTTCATGAACATCATACCCATACCGGCCCTCGACGGCGGTCACATACTCTTCCTGCTGTGGGAGATCGTGACACGCCGCAAACCGAGCGAGAAAGTGCTTATCTGGGCACAATATGTCGGCATGGCATTCCTTATACTGCTGCTGGTCTACGCCAACGGCAATGACATCATAAGAGCATTCCGCTGATTATGAACGATTACAAGACAATCCGCCTTCGCCGCGGCAAAGAAGAATCACTGCGCCGCTTCCATCCCTGGGTTTTCTCGGGAGCCATCGCCGAGCTGCCCGCAGGGATTGAAGAGGGAGAGACTGTGCGCGTGGCAGCCGCCGACGGCTCCCCCTTAGGGGTCGGCCACTATCAGATAGGCAGCATCGCCGTCAGGATGCTCGACGCCGACGCCGACACCTCTGTAAATGACAGCTTCTTCAACCGGCGTCTCGAAGAGGCCTGGCGTATGCGCCGTGCCCTCGGACTTATGCGCCCCGACAACACAGCTTTCCGCCTCGTCCACGGCGAGGGTGATTTTCTGCCCGGCCTCGTGGTCGACATCTACGGCGACACGGCGGTAATGCAGGCCCACAGCGCCGGCATGCACCTCCAGCGCAATCTGATAGCGCGCGCCCTGACGGCTCTGCCAGAAGCCGGCATCGCCAACGTATACTACAAATCTGAGACAACACTCCCCTTCAAGGCCGACCTCGGCGCCCGCGACGGCTATCTCATCGGGGGAGACGCCTCGAATATAGCTCTCGAAAACGGTCTGACATTCCATATCGACTGGCTCAAGGGTCAGAAAACAGGGTTCTTCGTCGACCAGCGCGAGAACCGCGCCCTGCTCGAGCACTATTCCCGGGAGCGCAGCGTCCTGAATATGTTCTGCTACACAGGCGGCTTCAGCGTCTATGCCCTGCGCGGAGGCGCCCGGCGGGTGACTTCGGTCGACTCCAGCGCCAAAGCAGTGGCGCTGACCGACGCCAACGTGGCCTTGAACTTCGCCGACACGTCGCGCCATGAAGCCGTGGCCGAAGACGCCTTCAAGTTCCTGTCGTCGACCCCGCGCGGTCTCTACAACCTCATCGTGCTCGACCCGCCCGCTTTCGCCAAACACCGCGACGCCATCCGAAACGCCCTGCGCGGCTACCAGCGCCTCAACGCAGCCGGAATCGAAAAAGTGGCGCCCGGCGGAATCATCTTTACCTTCTCATGCTCCCAGGCCATAACCAAGGAGCAGTTCAGGCTGGCAGTGTTTTCGGCCGCCGCACAGACCGGCCGCCGCGTCAGGATTCTCCACCAGCTGACCCAGCCCGCCGACCATCCGGTCAACATCTACCATCCCGAGGGAGAATACCTCAAAGGACTTATACTTTATGTCGAATAACCAATCAAACCGAAATATGAACCTCTCAGCCAAAGTGGCCGCCTCTGTAGTTGTCGCCACATCCTCACTGGCCGCCGTTGCCGGCGCCCCCGTCAGCCAATCCTCCCAGAAGCCTTTCGACAATTATGTCGTCGACCGCTTCGCCGACATCGAAGTCCTGCGCTACGATGTCCCCGGTTTCGAAGATCTTTCGCAGCGCCAGCGTCTCTTCGTCTACTATCTGACCGAGGCCGCTCTGGCAGGTCGCGACATCCTCTGGGATCAGAACTGCCGCTACAATCTGGCCATTCGCGATCTTCTCGAAGATGTCTATGCCAATTACAAAGGAGACCGCAACGACCGACAGTTCCGCGGTTTCGAAAAATATCTCAAACAGGTCGAATTCGCCAACGGAATCCATCACCATTATTCGATGGACAAATTCACTCCTGAATTCACTCCCGAGTTCCTGTCGGCCCAGGTCGACAAGCTGCCGCGCCGTCCCGAAAACCTCAGCGAGCTGATGCGCGTTATCTTCGAGCCCTCGTATATGGCCAAACGTGTCAATCAGGCCGAGGGGCAGGATCTCATCGCAACCTCGGCCAATAACCTCTACGGCCCCGGAGTAAGCCAGCGCGAGGTCGAGGAATATTTCGCCGCTGTCAAAGACACCACGTCGACAACACCGGTTTCCTACGGTCTCAACACCCGAATAATAAAGAAAGACGGCCGGATCGTCGAAGAGCCTTACCGCATCGGTGGCCTCTACGACGGCGCCCTGCGCCGCATCGTCGACAACCTCGAAAAAGCAAGCGAATATGCCGACAGCCCCGAGCAGCAGGCCGTTATCCGCAAGCTTATCGACTATTACCACACCGGCGACCTCCGCAAGTTCGACGAATACTCGATAATGTGGGTCGAAGACACAACGCCGCGCGTCGACTTCATCAACGGTTTCATCGAGAGCTACGGCGACCCGCTGGGCATGACAGGCTCGTGGGAGTCAATCGTGAATTTCAAAGATCTCGAAGCAAGCAAGCGCACCGAGACCATTGCCGGCAACGCTCAGTGGTTCGAAGACCATTCGCCTGTCGACCCTCGGTTCCGCAAGGATAAGGTCAAAGGCGTCAGCGCCAAGGTCATCACCGCCGCCATCCTCGCCGGCGACAGCTATCCCGCAACCCCGATCGGCATCAACCTCCCCAACGCCAACTGGATACGCGCCGCCCACGGCTCGAAATCAGTGACCCTCGAAAACATCACCCGCGCCTACGACGAAGCCAGCCACGGCAACGGATTCAACGAGGAATTCGTCATCGACAAACCGACCGCCGATCTTCTCGACAAATATCTCTTCATCACCGACAACCTCCACACCGACCTCCACGAATGTCTGGGCCACGGCTCGGGACGCCTGCTCCCCGGAGTCGACCCCGACGCCCTCAAGGCCCACGGCTCGACCCTTGAGGAAGCACGCGCCGACCTCTTCGCCCTCTACTATCTCGGCGACCCGAAACTCATCGAGCTCGGACTGCTCGACAATCCCGACGCCTACAAGGCCGAATACTACAAATATATGCTCAACGGCCTCATGACACAGCTCATGCGCATCGAGCCGGGCAAGGATGTCGAAGAAGCCCACATGAGAAACCGCAAGCTCATCGCTGAATGGGCTCTCGAGAAAGGTAAGCCCGACAATGTTGTCGAACTGATCAGCAAAGACGGCAAGACCTACGTCAAGATCAACGACTACGCCAGACTCCGCGACCTCTTCGGACAGCTTCTCGGCGAAATCCAGCGAATCAAGAGCGAAGGTGACTACGAAGCCGGACGCAACCTCGTCGAGACCTATGCCGTCAAAGTCGACCCGAAACTCCACAAAGAGGTGCTCGACCGCTACAGCCGTCTCGACATCGCGCCCTACCGCGGGTTCGTCAACCCCGTCTACGTTCCTGTACGCAACGACAAAGGCGCCATCGTCGACGTTAAAGTGACCTACGGCGAAGACTATCTGCCTCAGGTCATGCGCTACAGCCGCGAATATAAAACACTCAGCAAATGACAAAGAAAATCCTACTGACGCTGGCCATCGTTCTGGCAGCTGTCGCCGGAACGTCGGCCCAGTTCCGCTACGGTCCTGTTGTCGGCGTCGACCTGACATCGCTCCATTTCAAACAGGACCTATTCGAGGTCAATCAGGCTCCCGGCGCAACCGCCGGCGTAATGGCCGAGATGATATTTCCCGGCATAGGCTTCGGTATTGACTTCGGACTCAACTACCAGACACGCGGAGCCAAACTCCATCTCGACCAGCGCGAGATGTGGGCCTCGCAGGGCTACGGCTCGCCGCGCCTCTGGCTCCACTATCTTGAGATACCCCTCCACCTCCGCTTCAAATGGACGCGCATGAACGGACTCGAAGAGACCTTCGCCCCGTTTGTGTTCGGCGGCCCCTCGTTCGGCTTCCTGCTGGGTCACAGCAAGCTTCCGGCAATGGAATATGCCGGCGGAGATGTAGGCCTGACAGCCGGCATCGGCATCGAGCTCTTCCGCCACTGGCAGATAATGGGCAGCTACACCTGGGGCGTCACCTACGCCCTGAAAGCCGCCGTGCTCACTAACATGAGCGCTCAGAACCGCACATGGGATCTGCGCGTCTGCTATCTGTTCTGACACTCTCCGGCAAACCGATGAGGAATGTTGCCCTGATTGCGTGTTGCCTGATAATGATGGTATTATCGGGCTGCTCGTCGACAAAGCACGTGCCGCAGGGCAGCTACCTCGTCGACCACGTCGACATCGACATCGAAGGCACTAAAGAGGTTAAGGAAACTGACCTCGTGAACTATCTGCGCCAAACGCCCAACCACCGCATTCTCGGCTTCCTGAAACTGCAGCTCGCCACCTACAGCCTCTCGGGGCAGGACTCGACGAAATGGTGGAACAAATGGCTCAGGCGCATGGGACAGCCCCCGGTCATCTACAGTCAGGCACTGACCGACGCCTCGGCGCGTCAGCTTCAGCTGGCAATGGTCAACCGCGGATTTGTCGACGCGACAGTATCGGTCGACACCGTTGTCAGGCATAAAAAGAAAAAAATCGACGTCGGCTACACCATCACTGCCGGAACGCCGCTGAGGATAGCGTCGATGGACTACGACATAGCCGACAGCGCCATTGCCGCCATAGTGGAACCGGCTGCCGCCCGCGCTCTCATCGGAGAGGGCGACCTTCTGAACCGCGACCTTCTCGACGCCGAGCGCAGCCGTCTGACAACACGCCTGGCCAACCGGGGCTATTACGACTTCGCCAAGGAATATATCACCTACACGGCCGACACCGTAGCCGGAAGCCGCGACGTGGCCCTGACGATGCACATCAGCCGCCCCGGCGCCGACAAGGGCTCGCCGATCGACACCCTGCATCAGGTCTACCACATACGCAACGTCACCTTCGTGACCGACTACACCGTCGGCCGCAGCCTCGCACAGGCCATAGCGCTGGCCACCGACACCGTGCGCCGCGACGGCTACACTATTCTCTACGACAACGACCGATGGCTCGAACCCGGGACGATGATCGAGAAATGCTTTCTCGAGCCGGGCGCCGTCTACCGCGGCCGCAACGTAGACCGCACCTACGAATATCTCGCCCAGCTCGGCATCGTCAAGAACATCAATATCGAAATGAGGCGCGCCGGACCCGGAGAGCTCGACGCCTTCATAATGCTCTCGCGAAACAAAAAGCAGGGGGTCACCTTCGAAGTCGAAGGAACGAACTCTGAGGGAGATTTCGGCTTCGGGCTCGGGCTGACCTACCTCCACCGCAATCTCGGTCATCGCTCACGGCTGCTCACCTTCAAGCTGCGCACAGCCTACGAGAGCCTTTCGGGCGACCTCGACGGCCTCATCAACAACAACTATCAGGAATATGCCGCCGAACTCGGCGTGACATTCCCGCGCTTCGCGATGCCGTTCCTGAGCAGCTCATTCCGGCGCACAGTCAAGGCGTCGACCGAGATAGCCCTGTCGTTCAACTATCAGAAAAGACCCGAATACACCAGAATAATCGCCGGAGCCTCGTGGCGCTTCAAATGGGGCGACCGCAACAACCGCACACGACGTGTTCTCGACCTGCTCAACATCAACTACGTCTATCTGCCGCGCCACACCCTCGACTTCCTCGACCAGATAGCCCCCGACAACCCTCTTCTGCGCTATAGCTACGAAGACCACTTCATAATGAACATCGGCTATAGCTTCTACCACACCAACCGCCGCATAGCGTCGACCGACATCCTTCGCCGCGGCCGTCTCCAGCCGCTGATCTACACCATCCGCGCATCGGCCGAGACCGCAGGCAATATTCTCGACGGAGTCAGCCATCTTGTCAACCCTCATCCGTCGGGCAACGTCTATAAAGTGTTCGGCATAGCTTTCTCGCAGTATGTCAAGGCCGAAGCTGACTACTCACTTGTCAGGAACTTCACCGAACGCCATTCGCTCGCCTTCCGCGCCGGCGTGGGTATCGGAATCCCCTACGGGAACTCCACGGTGCTTCCGTTCGAGAAACGCTTCTATGCCGGAGGCGCCAACGGAGTGCGCGGATGGAGCGTCAGAACCCTCGGCCCCGGCTCATTCGACAGCCGCAACTCTGTCACCGACTTCATAAACCAGTGCGGCGACATCTCGCTCATAGTGTCGGCCGAATACCGCGCCAAGCTGTTCTGGATTCTCGAAGGCGCCTTGTTTGTCGACGCCGGCAACATCTGGACCATACGGAATTACGAAAACCAGCCGGGCGGACTGTTCCGCTTCGGAGACTTCTACAAACAGATAGCAGCCTCCTACGGTATCGGTCTGCGACTCGATTTCAGCTATTTCCTGCTGCGCTTCGACCTCGGCATGAAAGCCCATAATCCGGCCATGAACCAGGAACCATGGCCGCTTGTTCATCCAAACTGGAGCCGCGACGCCACCTTCCACTTCGCCGTCGGCTATCCGTTCTGACCAACTAAAATTCAGGAATCAATGAAAAAGCTCGTTATATTCGACCTCGACGGAACATTGCTCAACACTATCCGCGATCTCGGGACCGCGACAAACTATGCCCTCGAAGTCTGCGGCTATCCCGTCCACGACCTCGAATCATATCCCTATTTCGTCGGCAACGGTGTCAGCCGTCTGCTTGAGCGCGTTCTCCCCGAAGATACGCGCACGCCAGCCAACGTCGAGCGCCTGAGAATAAAGTTCATGGACTATTACGGCAAACACAACACCGACTCAACCGAGCCTTACGCCGGAATCCCCGAGCTTCTCGAGACGCTCCAGAAACTGGGAGTCAACGTTGCCGTAGCCTCGAACAAATACCAGAGCGCCGTCGACAAACTCATCTACCATTATTTCGGCGGCATACGATGGAGCGACGTCGAAGGCCAGCGCGACGAAGTCCCCGTCAAGCCCGACCCATCGATAGTGTTCAGTATACTGTCGAAAGTGCCTACGCCGAAAGACGATGTCCTCTACGTGGGCGATTCCGGCGTAGACATGGAGACCGCCCGGCGCGCCTGTGTCGAGAGTGTCGGCGTCACGTGGGGATTCCGACCCGAAAGCGAACTCCGCAAGTATGGAGCCGACCATATAATCCACCGTCCCGTAGAGCTTCTTTCCCTTCTCGAAAGCAGCAAATTTTTCTCTCAGGAGCCGGTTAACGATATTTAACAAAACGGCGGCATACATTTTAGCGTGCATGAATGTTCTTTCTTTAGCACGTTAACTATTTATGTCATGAAATCCGGTATCATCACATTCTGCCTGCTCGGTCTGGCCACCGCGGCCTACGCTTCCGACAGCCTCGACTCCGTTATCGGCGGTCTGGAAAACATCGGCTGTTTCGACGCACGGGCGCGTCTGGCGGTTTCGCTGCCGCTAAACAACGACGACATCATCTACGACCTCGACATCAGGCAGAGCCCCAACAGCTCCGACAGACTCTATCCGCTCGAATATCTCATCGACTTCACCTACGTCAACGCCCCGTCAGGCCCGTCGCAGGGATTCTCGGCCTATTTCAACGGCAACCACTACCGCTACTCGACAGGCCGACTTCAGGAATATCACGTCAGCTGGGACTCCATCCCGTTCAATATGGGCGACGGCTCGGTTCAGCTCACCGCCCAGTTCGCCAATCTCCTGCCGGCAAACATAGCGCGCGAACTTCGCGCAATGGAATCCGACACTATACATAATTACCGATTCTCTGTCACCCGGCGCGACGGAGCCGTAGACGTGGGCGTCACTCTCGACAACGACGGCGAGACGGTCATGAGCCGCAAATACCGCTTCGAGACGCCGTCGATGCGCCCCCTGTCGATAACGACCGAAAGCAATATAGGCGCCATCAGCGAGCAGATTGTCACCGCGACATTCACCTATCCCGAGACTCCGCGCCCCTGCCTTAACCTCAGCGAGGAAGAACTGGCGAAAAGTTATGCCGACGCTTTCGCAAACTATCGCGTCAGCAACTTCGCCATTTCGCAGCTCCCCGGCAAACAGCTCCCCTCGTTCCGACTGCCGCGCGCCGACGGCAAACGAATGATATATAACCGCGGCGACGCTCTCGGCTCTCCCACTGCCGTCGTGCTCGTCGACCCGACAGCCGGCTTTGCCGACGCGACAGTCAAGGCCGTGCGCGAGGGGGTAGCCGCCCTCCCCTATCCGGCACAGACAATATGGGCCTGCGTATCGACAGCCCCGATGGCCGTCGAAGAGCTCATCGGCGAAGAACTTCCGGGAGAAATCACACTTCTGAACGCCAGATCGCTCGTGAGCGACACCGGCGCGGCCTCGCTCCCGGTAGTCATTCTTGTCGGAAAAGACGGCACAGTGGCCGACGTCGTTCTCGGCTACAACAATAACCTCGCAGAGGTTGTTATACAGAAAATGAGTATTTTAAAATAACCACGACTGAATATATGGAAACCGTATTTTTCAATGGAACAGAGTGCCACACCGCCGGCACTCTGCCTGCCGTCGGCGCAAAGGCGCCCGAATTCGAGCTTACCGGCGCCGATCTGTCGCCAGTGACTCTCGCCGCCTATAATGGTCGGCGCGTAGTGCTTAACATCTTCCCGAGCCTCGACACCCCCGTCTGCGCCGCCTCAGTGCGCCGTTTCAACGCCGAAGCCGCCAAGCGCAAAGACGCCACGGTCATCTGCGTCAGCATGGATCTTCCGTTCGCCATGTCGAGATTCTGCGCCGCCAACGACATCGAGAATGTCGTCGTCGCATCGGCATTCCGCTCCCCCTCGTTCGTCAAAGATTATGGGGTTGAGCTTGTCGACGGCCCCCTGAAAGGGCTGCTGGCCCGTGCCGTCATCATAATCGACACCGACGGCCGCATCATCTACCGCGACCTCGTCGAAAACATCACCGAAGAGCCCCGTTACCGCGAGGCCCTCGACGTGCTCGACCGCTGAGCCTGAAACCGATAACTTCTGATAAAAAAATGCGACAGCCACGTCAGACTTGGGTCTGGCGTGGCTGTCACCTTTGATAAACGAGTGAATTTTGGGGAATTTGACCGCTGTTTCGAAAAGATTTGCTATATTTGCCGCGCGTCGGCTCCGGCGCTTTCACGGAGCCTCAAAAGACGACAGTTTTAACCAAAAATCGATATACAAAATGGAAATTTCCCACATCGAACACATCGGCATTGCCGTGACAAGCCTTGACGAGGCCATCCCTTTCTACGAAAACATTCTCGGTTTCAAATGCTTCGCCATCGAAGAAGTGGCAGATCAGAAAGTGCGCACAGCATTCTTTCAGGTAGGCCCTACTAAGATCGAGCTTCTCGAGGCTACAGCTCCTGAGAGCGCTATCGCCAAATTCATCGAGAAAAACGGTGGCCGCGGCGGCATCCAGCACGTTGCTTTCGCCGTTGAAAGCGGTGTGGCCAATGCCCTCGCCGAGGTTCAGGAAAAAGGCTGTCAGGTAATCGACAAAGCCCCGCGCAAAGGTGCCGAAGGCCTCAACATCGCCTTCCTCCATCCGAAATCGACAGCCGGAACGCTTGTTGAGCTGTGTGAAGACCCCAAAAAGAAATAACAACAACTCATATTCTTATTCAATAAAAAAATCATGAGCACCCAACTCGCTAAAATACAGCAGCTCATCGACCTGCGCGCCCAGGCTCGCCTCGGCGGCGGCGAAAAAGCCATTCAGAAGCAGCACGACAAGGGCAAATATACCGCCCGCGAGCGCATCGCCCAGCTCCTCGACGAAGGCTCGTTCGAGGAAATCGATATGTTTGTGCGCCACCGCTGCCATAACTTCGGTCAGGAAAAGAAATCAATGCTCGGCGACGGCGTCGTAACCGGCTACGGCACAATCGAAGGCCGCCTCGTTTACGTATTCGCTCAGGACTTCACCGTTTTCGGCGGCTCACTGAGTGAGACAATGGCCCTTAAGATCTGCAAGATCATGGATATGGCCATGAAGATGGGCGCCCCCGTCATCGGCCTCAACGACAGCGGCGGCGCACGAATCCAGGAAGGCATCAACGCTCTGGCCGGATACGCCGAAATCTTCCAGCGCAACATTCTTGCCAGCGGCGTAGTGCCCCAGATCAGCGCCATCCTCGGCCCCTGCGCAGGCGGTGCCGTCTACAGCCCCGCGCTGACCGACTTCACCATCATGACACGCGGCATCAGCTATATGTTCCTCACCGGCCCGAAGGTTGTCAAGACCGTCACCGGCGAAGATGTCGACCAGGACACTCTCGGCGGCGCCGACATCCACGCCTCGAAGAGCGGTGTGGCCCACTTCGCCACCGACAACGGCGAAGAGACCCTCAAGGTTATCCGCCGCCTCATGAGCTTCATTCCCCAGAACAACCTCGAAGAGGCTCCCGTCGTCGAATGCAACGACCCGATCGACCGTCTCGAAGACTCGCTCAACGAAATCATTCCCGAAAGCCCCAACCGTCCCTACGACATGTATGAGGTTATCGGCGCCATCATCGACAACGGCGAATTCCTCGAAGTGCAGCGCGACTACGCCAAGAACATCATCGTCGGTTTCGCCCGCTTCAACGGACGCAGCGTCGGCATCGTGGCCAACCAGCCCAAATTCCTCGCCGGCGTGCTCGACAGCAACGCATCGCGCAAGGGCGCACGTTTCGTCCGTTTCTGCGACGCCTTCAACATTCCTCTGGTGACCCTGGTCGACGTTCCGGGCTTCCTCCCCGGCACGGGTCAGGAATACAACGGCGTGATTCTCCACGGCGCCAAGCTGCTCTACGCCTACGGCGAGGCAACAGTGCCCAAAGTTACCGTCACCCTGCGCAAGAGCTACGGCGGAAGCCATATCGTCATGAGCTGCAAACAGCTCCGCGGCGACATGAACTACGCATGGCCCACAGCCGAAATCGCCGTCATGGGCGGTGCAGGCGCCGTTGAGGTTCTCTACGCCAAAGAGGCCAAGGCCAGCGACGACCCCAAGGCCGTTCTCGCCGAGAAAGAGAAAGAATACAACGACCTCTTCTGCAACCCCTACAACGCCGCTCGCTACGGCTATATCGACGACGTCATCGAGCCGCGCAACACCCGCTTCCGCGTCATCCGCGCCCTTCAGCAGCTGGCTACGAAGAAGGTCACCAACCCGGCCAAGAAACACGGCAACATTCCTCTTTGATTTCTCCGAGCAGACAATGAAAAGGAATCTTATACTGACTCTCCTGTTCATGGCGCTCGCCGTCGGCGGCGCCATGGCACAGGGTCGTCGGGCCCTGCGAATCAACGAAATCATGGTTGTCAACGACAGCAACATCGTCGACGACTATGGACGCCACAGTGCCTGGATAGAGCTCTTCAACTCGGCCTTCGCCCCGCTGGAGATCTCTAAAGTATATCTCACCAACGACCCCGCCCACAAGCAGCTCTATCCCGTGCCCGTAGGCGACGTCAACACTAAGATACCCAAGCGCCAGCACGTTGTTTTCTGGGCCGACAACCGCCCCAGCGACGGAACTTTCCACACGAACTTCGAACTGACACCCGGCGTTGAGAACTACATCGCCATCATCGACGCCGACGGCAAGACCGTCATCGATGAAGTAACCGTGCCTGCCGATCTCGCCGCCAACACAACCTACGCACGCAGCCTCGACGGCGCCGGAGTGTGGGAGCGCCGCGACGGAAAGACAGCCACCGACTACATCACCCCCTCGTCGAACAACATCATCAAGGAGGGCAATGCGAAAGCCCGCATGTTCGCCGAACAGGACGAGAACGGCTTCGGTCTGACAATCATCGCCATGGCCATCGTCTTCTCTGCCCTGCTGCTGCTGAGCATCTGCTTCTACTTCATCAGCCGCATCGGCGCTGCCGTGCAGCACCGCAACCGCATCAAGGCCCAGCCTGCGGCTGCGAACGTGCCTGCGTCGGAGCGTGTTTCGACAACGGGTGAAGAGCTCGCCGCCATCGTCATGGCCCTCCACGAGCATCTCAACGTCCACGACAACGAATCGACGATACTCACCCTCAACAAGGTGCGCAAGGCCTATTCGCCCTGGAGCTCGAAGATCTACAGCCTCCGCCAGCTGCCGCAACTTCACCGCTAACCTTTAAACTACATCCAAACGATGAGTCTCTTTAGCTTTTTCAGCAAGAAAACGACGGAAGAACCTGCCGTGACCGACAACGGCGCCGACATTGTCGCCGCCGCCATCTCCATGGCTCTGGCCGAGCATCTCAGCGAAGACGCCGGGCCCCATGACTCGGAGCGCCATTGCCTGACGATACGCCATTCAGGCGCTTTCGGCCCGTCGCCCTGGTGTGCCAAAGCCTTCAGCCTGCGCCAGACACCCGATCTGCGAGCCTGGAGCCGCAGCTGCTGCCGCTGAGCCGTCGTCATTCAACCCTCTTTATTCCTATCATCAAAAAAACCAACTCATTCCACCAACAATGAAAGAATATAAATATAAGATTAACGGCACCCCCTACACCGTTGCAGTCGGCGAAATCGAAAACAATATCGCCCACGTCGAAGTCAACGGAACAAGCTATGTCGTTGAGCTCGACGAGAAGAAACCCGTCAAGGTAGCCCAGGCTCCGCGCGCCGCAGCAGCTCCGCGCACCGCCGCCGGCGAAAAGGTCATCAAGGCTCCCGCTCCCTCGAAGGGGGGCGCCGTTGTCAAGGCTCCGCTCCCCGGAACAGTCCTGAGCATCAACGTCAAGGTCGGCGACACCGTCAAGGCTGCCGATACCGTTGTCGTTCTCGAAGCCATGAAGATGGAAAACGCCATCCATGCCGGAAAAGACGGCCGCGTGGCCTCTATCGACGTTGCCCAGGGCGATGCTGTTCCCGAAGGCGGCGTTCTCATAACCCTCGAATAATCCGGTTATCTCCTGAAGTAAAATGGATTTCGGTGGATTTCTAATGCAAAACCTGCGCGAGTTCTGGCAACTCACGGGCTTCTACAACAGCTCGTGGGAGAACTTCGTGATGCTCGCCGTGGGCCTCTTCTTCATCTGGCTCGCAATCAAAAAAGATTTCGAGCCGATGCTGTTGGTGCCCATAGGCTTCGGTATTCTCATCGGCAACGTCCCCTTCAACGATATGGCCGGCCTCGAAGTCGGAATCTACGAAGAGGGCTCTGTCCTGAATATCCTCTATAACGGCGTGTCGGCCGGATGGTATCCCCCGCTGATATTCCTCGGCATAGGCGCCATGACCGACTTCTCGGCCCTGATAGCCAACCCGAAGCTTATGCTCATCGGCGCCGCCGCCCAGTTCGGTATCTTCGGCGCCTACATGGTTGCCCTGCTGCTGGGCTTCACGCCCGATCAGGCCGGTGCCATAGCCATCATCGGCGGTGCCGACGGCCCGACGGCTATCTTCATATCGTCGAAACTCGCCCCGAACCTCATGGGCGCCATCGCCGTGTCGGCCTACAGCTACATGGCCCTCGTGCCGGTTATCCAGCCGCCGCTGATGCGCCTGTTCACGACGAAGAAAGAGCGTCTCATACGCATGAAGCCGGCCCGCGCCGTCAGCCAGAACGAGAAGATAATCTTCCCGATCGTCGGCATGCTGCTGACCTGCTTCGTTGTTCCCTCGGGACTGCCCCTGCTCGGAATGCTCTTCTTCGGCAACCTGCTCCGCGAAAGCGGCGTGACAACCCGTCTGGCAAAGACGGCCAGCAACGCCCTGACCGACATCGTCACCATTCTGCTGGGCATGACTGTGGGCGCCTCGACCCAGGCCTCACAGTTCCTGACCCCTCAGACGATCGGCATCTTCGCCCTCGGTTTCATGGCCTTCGTCATCGCTTCGTCGAGCGGCGTGCTCTTCGTAAAGCTCTTCAACCTCGTGTTGCCCCGCGACAAGAAAATCAACCCGCTTATCGGTAACGCCGGCGTTTCGGCAGTGCCTATGAGCGCACGCATATCGAACAACATGGGACTGAAGTACGACCCCTCCAACTACCTGCTTATGCACGCCATGGGCCCGAACGTGGCCGGCGTCATCGGCTCGGCTGTTGCTGCCGGTGTGCTTCTCGGCTTCCTTGCCTGATCAAGCCCGCACGCACTGTAAATCCGGGAGGTGTCTTCATATCGAAAACGCCTCCCGGATTTATTGACAAAAAAATGGTGAACCAACCGAAGCTCTCTATTGTTTATCAAAAGGCAACTGAAACTCCAACCCATCACACAAATTCAACCTTCACAGGAAATGATCAACAAGGCAACAATCGAGAATACTTACAAGAAATTCAACAAACGCCCTGCATCGCCCGCTGAGCTGAACCTCGGAGTGCTCTTCGGCGACGTCTTCGATAACCACGGTCTTAAGCTCGACGAGAAATATCTGACCATCAATTCTGTCGACCCTGCGTCGCCGTTCCACCGCATTCCGCTGCGAAACATCTGTGAGATAGTAGAGTTTGCCGACCACGTCGCCGTAGTGCTTCCGGCTTCGATGATAATAATGCAGAAAGACAGCCCCGACGTCTTCATCAATATCAAGACGCGCCCTGCGTCGCTTGAAGAACGCCTTCGCGGAATGTTCCATTCTCCAAAGCTCATGGCCGGAATGCTCTGACAGCAACCCACCGGCGCCTGCTCGCAAACCGCGCGGTTCCATCCGCCGGCTGCGAAGGCGCCCTTTTTATGCCCGGCCACCCATCGTTGCAGAACCCCGGTTCTATACGATTTCCCGACCATGAATGTGGCTGCAAGGTTATACCCCAATGCTATTATCCTGTCCGGGCGTTCCTGACGCTGATTTCATCTAAGTTATAGTTCACACACAAAGTAAATATGCATTTCGACATGTAGGGATGCTCCATGGAGCATCCGGCCAATTTAGTTGTCTGTAGTCGCTCTGACGGCTGCACCGTGGTGCAGTCCTACATAAAATGCACAAATACTTACTGTTTTATCTATAATAGCATTAAGTTATATCTCACTATAAAATCTGATTCATCACACTATCGCTTAACTTTCAATGAACGACATCTTCAACCGCGTTGAACTGCTCGCCGGCCGCGAGGGACTTGAACGCCTCAGACAGGCGCGTGTAATAATATTCGGCCTCGGTGGCGTCGGAAGCTGGGCTGCCGAATCGCTGGCACGCACGGCAATCGGCCATATCACTCTCGTCGACGCCGACGACGTGACCCCGACAAACATCAACCGCCAGCTGCCGGCACTGCTCTCTACGGTCGGACAGCCGAAAGTCGACATCATAGCGCGCCGGATTGCCGACATCAACCCGCAATGCGAGGTCGTGGCCCGGCGCGAGCGCTACACCGCCGAATCAGCCGACAGCTTCGACATCCGAAGTTTCGACTATTGCATCGACGCCATCGACTCTGTGGCCGATAAAGCCGCCCTTATTGTCGAAGCGACGTCGCAGACGCGCCCCCGGCTCTTCTCTTCAATGGGAGCGGCACGGCGCTGCGACCCAACCCGCGTAACGACAGCCGAATTCAGGCGAGTCGAGGGGGACGCTCTCGCCGCTGCCCTGCGCCGACGGTTCCGCAAGACAGACATCTGGCCGCGACGCAAATTCCGCTGCGTCTACTCGACCGAACAGCCCCGGCGCAACGCCTCGGTCGAAGCCGCCGCTGACGGCGCCATGACCTACGGCAAAGTGGCGGTCAACGGGGCGCTGTGCCACGTGACCGCCATCTTCGGCCTGACTCTCGCCGGGCTCGTCGTCAACGACATTATCGGCTGACGCGCGTCAGCTCATCAGCAGGACAATAACTACGCCCCAGAGAATCAGCAGTGTGTTTCCGATCGCGTAGGTGACAGTGTAACCC
>DBGBEM010000038.1:0-11718 GCA_048477235.1 Muribaculaceae bacterium
GTATTATACTGGCCGTTCTCGATCATGTAGCAGGTTCCGGTCTTGCCCGCTATGCGCACAAGGTCGTTGCGCAGTCGCTTGCCGGTGCCGTGGTCGCCCCAGACGACGTTGGTCAGCATTCCGCGCAGTATCTCGGCGTTCTTTTCCGAGCAGATGCGGTCGCGGATATAGGTCACCGGCAGAACCGAGTCGGTTTCCGGCCCTATGAGACGGCTGACAAGGCGCGGCCTGACGTAGCGGCCTCCGTTGGCGATAGCGTTGTAGATGCTGAGGGTGTAGAGCGGCGGTATCTCCGTAGCATATCCGTAGCACATACGCGACAGAGCCACGCGACCTTCCGACGAGTTCGGAACCGAGTCGATGCGCGGGCGCTTCTCGCCTCCGATGCCGGTGTGCATATAATCGAGGAATCCTATACCGCGCAGGCGTGAATAGAAAGCGCCGGGCTGCTGGCCGTATTTGCGCGTGATAATCTTGGCCATGCCTATGTTGCTCGACCGTTCGATGACCTCGGCTACGGTAAGGCCGTCGACACCGTGGGCGTCGGTTATCGGGCGGCCGCCGGCATACGCCCAGCTGCGCCCCGTTGTGAGATAGTCGCCGGGGCGGACAATGCCGTCTTCGAGGGCTATGAGCATCGACAGGGTCTTGACAACCGACCCCGGCTCGAAACCGCGGACAGCGCGGTTCATGCCCTCGATATAGGTGTTGCTCTTATACGACCATTCGAGATTCGAGATGGCCTTGATGTCGCCCGTGGCAACATCCATCAGCACGGCCACGCCCCAGTCGGCGTTGCAGTATTCGAGACGCCGGTTCAGCTCGTTCTCGACGATGTCCTGAACGTTGACGTCGATAGTCGTCATTATGTCGTAGCCCGGCTCGGGAGGAATGTCGGTCCACTGCCCCATGTTGCGCGTCATCGGAACCAGACGCGCCAGCCCCGGTTTGCCGAAAAGCAGCGTGTCGAGAGCCATCTCGAGTCCCGAGATTCCATGAACCTGACGGTTCGAGTCCTCCCCCACTCCGCCTATCGAGCGGCGCGCCATCGACCCATAGGGATTGACACGGCGCATATAGTCGTCGACGGTCATTCCGCTGCGGTTGCGGTTGCGCTGGTCGAAGAAGGGAAATTTCTTCAGTCGCTGGAGCTCGGCATAGGTTATATTCGTGACCACCGGGAACGAACGGTCGCGCTTTTTCTTGTCTTTGACGGTCAGCGGCTTCAGAAGATAGTCTTTCCACTGGTCGCTGTTGCGGCGCGGGAAAGCGAGGGCCATCGAGTCGGCTATGCTGTCGATGGCGTTGATATAGCGCTTGATGTTGAACTGCTCGCTGCGGAAATCGAGACGGACGGTGTAGAACCGCAGATTGGCGGCCAGAACCGATCCGTCGGCAGCGAGGATGTTGCCGCGTTCGGGCTGTATCACCGTTGTCTTCGACAGCTCTTCGGCGGCTTTCTTGTCCCAGTTGCGGGCGTCGACAATGGTTGTGTTGACAAGTTTGACAAGCACTGCGGTGGCTGTCACCACAATGATGAAAATCACTATGGAGTAGCGAAGCAGGATGTTTTTGCGGTTGTCGTTCTTCATTGTCGGCGGGGAGATATGTGATGATGGCTTATTTCTCTACGGTATAGGGCGGACGCTCCTGAACGGCGAGACCGGGGATGACGCTGTCGACGAGCTGCTGCATCGAGCTCTCGCAGGTTCGCCCCATATATTCGCTGCGCACTCTGACGCGCTCGGCCTTGACAATCTCGAGCTCCCGGTTGAGCTTGTTGATGGTCTCCATGCGCGTCTGATTGATATACTTGCCGGTGATATAGGTCAGCACCACGGCCACACCGATAAGAACCGGCAGCCAGTGGCGGGCGAAGAATGCGCTCGAGAAGACCTTGCCGCGCACAATGCGCGAGGCAACCGAGCCCCCTTTGGAATTCCTTGTCATCGTTTCGTCAGCCATTGTCAGATTCGGTTTCAAGTTTGACGGCCACTCTCATCTTGGCGCTCCGCGAACGCGGATTGGCCTCGACCTCAGCTTCCGAAGCCACTATGGGGCGCGAAGTCAGCATCTTCAGCGGCGCGAGGCTGCGGCCGTAGAAATCCTGTTCGAGACGCCCCTCGACATTGCCAGTCTTCATGAAATTCTTGACAAGACGGTCTTCGAGAGAGTGATAGGTTATTATAACAAGACGTCCGCCCGGACGCAGGGCGCGAAGCGACTGGCGCAGCAGCGCCTTCAGGGCCCCCATCTCGTCGTTGACGACAATCCGCAGGGCCTGGAACAGCTGAGCCATCTCTTTCTTGAGCTGACGCGGATTAAGAAGCGGGGTCACAATCTCGGTCAGGCGCCCGACGGTGTCGACCGGAGCCGAAGCGCGGGCTTTCACTATGGCGTCGGCAAGCCAGCGCGCCTGACGCAGTTCGCCGTAGAGGCTGAAAGCGTCGGCAAGCTCGCGGGCGTCGGCCTCGGCAAGGAGATCGGCGGCCGAACGCGGAGCCAGACGGTTCATGCGCATATCGAGAGGCGCGTCGAAGCGGAACGAGAAACCGCGCGAAGCGTCGTCGAAATGATGGAACGACACTCCGAGGTCACCTAAAAGGCCGTCGACACGGCCGTCGACGCCGTGGTAACGCATGAAATTGCTCAGGAAGCGGAAATTGGCGTGAACAGGCGTGAAACGGCTGTCGCGCCCGAGAGGCCCCTCCATGGCGCGTTCGATGGCGTCGCTGTCCTGATCGAACGAAATCAGGCGTCCATCGGGCCCGAGCCGTTCGAGAATGGCCGACGAATGGCCGCCGCCACCGAGGGTGACGTCGACATAGATGCCGTCGGGCCTGATGGCAAGCGCCTCGAGAGCCTCCGGAAGAAGTGCGGGTATGTGATAGGTTTCGGCCAAGACAAAGAGAGGTTGAATTCAGGCTGTAAAATTACAAATTTCCGCCCGAAAGTTTACACTTGAAAACAGATAAATTTCAAAAAAACTTTCCTCCCGCGCGCAATCCATTGACCCACAGCCAAAAGCCCTCTTTTACAATTGTAAACCCTTCGATCTCGACGCCAGTACGCTCCAAACGTTGCCGAAAAGCGCCGAAGGCGCGACTCTTCTACAACCGACGGCAATAGCCGTCGGCATTAGAACCACTAAACTGCGCGACAAGCCGCGGAGCGGCGCAGCTCGCGCAACCGGCGATAGCCACGGGAGCCCTCAGGTAAGCTCGTCAGGATGATATTCAAGCCCTAATTTTTCAAAGATGCGCCTCATCTCATTGTCGAAGTTCATCCGTTGATGATGTTCTTGTTGCGATTCGATATATGCTATTGACTTTTTCATCATGCTCGGCGAAACCGTGCAAGCATAGTATCCCGAACACCAGCTTGTAAATGTCCTTGAATTTGAATGATGCTTTACCCATGAACTCGACTTCGCCTTTATGGCATTCATAAACGCGCTCAAAGAGGCCGTAGCCGACAGATTTACAAGCAAATGCAAATGATCGTCGACACTGTTAATGCAAATAACCTTGCTGTTTTTCTCGCCGGCAATGTTTACTATTACTCGGTGGAAACTTTGGCGGTCGATGCCGTGGAGCGAAGGCTGGCGCCTGGAAGTGGCAAAGACAATATGATATAAAGCAAAAACTTTACTCATGCCTTTATTGATTTATGGTTTATAGACAGTCTTGTGGCTATCGCCTCATGCGCGACTGCGCCGCTCCGCGGCTTGTCGCGCATGAGGGTTTGTTGCTTTTCCGGGCGCTATCGCACCCGGTTGTAGAAGAGTCGCGCCTTCGGCGCTTTCCGGCAACATTTTACCGAACAATCTTGCAAAGATTGATGCTCTCACTTCTTCTAACAATCGCATTTCAAATTTTCCCAATTATGATGAGTGGAAAAGTCTCATGTCGGAAGCACTCCTTTCTCTCTCATATAATCGGTAAGATCTTCCATCAGATAGCGCGAGCCGAAAGTATGGAGCACGTCGTAAGAAGGTATAAGGTATCCGTCGAGAATTCCCGACACCTTAAGCCTGCGGTAGACATCACTCTGCGCCAACCCAAGCACTGCGGCAAGTTTGCTGATGCAGTAGGTTACGAACTCCAGTGTCTGCTTATCCATAGTTTATCCGATAGTTCTATGTGCAAAGATAATAAATTCTTCTTCCTCACGGACAATGCTGATAAGAAATGTGAGGGAACAGACAGGTCGACGCTCACGCGCTTCTTTGCCGTCCCCTCACCGGAGTCCTTTACCTATGCTTGATAATTACTTACTCCTTGATTTTCTTGCTTGCTTAAAATTTAATCTTGCGGGCAGTGCTTCCGCTGCGCACAATGTATATGTTTCCTCGTTCGGGAGCGGCCACGCGCTGTCCCTGGAGGTTATAGAAGACTTCATCGGCGGTCTCGGCGGCGTCGGTTCCGACAGCGTCGATCGAGGCGGTGCCGTCGTTAAGGCGCACGGCGGCGAGCATCAGGCCGCTGGGACGGCCGGTGTCGGAGATGCGCACGGTGTGCTTGCCGGCTGTCAGGTCGAGGTTGAATTTCTTGACAACATATTCGGTGTCGCTGTTGGGCAGCGTGAACTGGTTGTTGTCGACAACCGTCGTGCCGTCGACAGTGATTGTCCAGGTCGGATCGTAGCGCGTGGGCTCGCCGTAGCCGCCGAGCCATGCGTCGAGGCTATACTTGCCGGCGTTGGCGACATCGAAGTTGAATTCGAGATAAGCGTTCGAGCCGATCTGCGAGGCGATGATGGGCCATACCTGAGGCGCGTTGGCGACACGTCCGAAGGTCACTCCCTCGAAATCGTTGCACTTCGCGGCGGGTATCCAGGTGTTGACCCCGGTGTATTCCGACTTGTCGAATGTGCCCAGATAGTTGTAGACATATCCCTGCGGAGTCAGATTGTAGACAGGATCCGACAGCGGCGGAAGAGTCTCGACAAGGCCGTAGTTCGGACGGTTGGCCGAGTCGTAGTCCCCTTCGGCCATGAACCAGGCGTAGCGGAAAATCCAGGGGGTCTGCTCAAGCCATTTGACCGACTCGATCATCGAGGCTATCTGAGTGGCCGGGGCGACATAGACGTTTCCGGCGCCGCCGGGCCAGTAACACCATTCGGTGACCCAGACCGGCTTGCCGTATTTCTCGTGGAACTCGGTTCCGAGCTGCTTCATGACGCCCAGACCGCCGTAGTTATGTATGGCGGTATAGTCGAAAGCATCTTTGCCGACGATAGCCACGAACTCATCCATCCATTTCGACGGGCTGGCGTAGGTGCCTGTCGAGAAGTTCATTGCGGGAGCTACGACCTCAAGGCCCAGCTCTTTGGCGAGACTCACCACTTCGGGCCATTTGGCGGCGGCTTCCTGAGGCGTCAGATCGGCCTGATTGGTGAAGTTCGGCTCGTTGAAGCCCAACAGATATTTTACTTCGGGATGTTCCTTGCAGTATTTGCGGATGGCGTCGGCGTTGACACCGTTCCAGCACATGGGCACGAAACTCATCTGTTCGTTCGAGGGAGCCGACGTTCCGGTGGCCCAGTTGTAAAACCACGAGTTCCCTTTTTCGAGAAGCTCGAATTCAGCCGCGCGCGAGCCTTTGGCGCATACACCGCGCTTGGCGCTCTTGGCGGGAGCAGCTGATGCCACGAGGGCCACGGCTGCGAGGGTCAGAAGAATCTTTTTCATTGGTTATGATATGTTTTTATTTGACAGCGAAAGAAACCGGAGTGCCGGCGTCGGCGTTCGGAGCCACCCAGAGGCTGAAATCGCCCGGCTCGCAGCCGAAAGTTCCGTCGGCGCGGGTGAAGGCGAGACTCGAGGCCGGAAGGGTGAAGCTGACATCGCGGCTCTCGCCCGGCTTCAGGGTTATCTTGGCGAAATCTTTGAGTTCTTTGACGGGACGCACTGTCGAGCCGACGAGGTCGCGCACGTAGAGCTGGACAACCTCCGAAGCCTCGCGGGCGCCGGTGTTGGTGACGCGGCAACTGACGGTCAGCTGTCCGTCGGGCGTCATCGTGGCCGCGCTGAGCTGCGGTGTGGCATAGTCGAAGGTTGTGTAGCTCAGTCCGTAGCCGAAGGGGAAGAGCCATCCGTCGCCGGCATCGAGGAAAAAGCTTGTGCAGCCCGTAGAGGTCTGGCCTGCCTCAAGCTCGAGGTCGTCGATATAGGTTATGTTCTCGGCTGGACGACCGGTATTCTTGCGCGAATAATAGAGCGGCGACTGGCCGTTGGCGCGCGGCAGAACCGTGTTCAGGCGTCCGCCCGGGCAGGCTTTGCCGGTGAGCACATTGGCGAGGCCCGGGCCTGTCATGGTGCCGCCGTGATAGCTCAGCAGCATGGCGTCGGCGTTGGGAAGGTCGGCGGTGAGCACCAGCGGACGACCGGGCATGACGACAGCCACAACCGGTTTGCCGGTCTTCTTAAGCTCGGCAAGCAGGGCGCTCTGCGCGCCGGGCAGCGTTATGTCGGTGCGGCAGTGTGCCTCGCCCGAGAGCACGGCCTCTTCGCCGACAAAAGCGAGGATGACGTCGCAACCGCGGGCGGCCTCTGTGGCGGCGGCGAACTTGTCGGTGCGGCGGTCGCGGCTGAATTCAAGGCCGGGAGCGTAGACAACATTGGTTTCGCCGAGCTGCGAGCGCAGGGCTTCGAGCGGGGTTACGCAGCGGCTTTTCTCGAGATCGAAGCTCCAGGTTCCCGACTGGTCGTGGTGGGCGTTTGCCATCGGGCCGGTGACGAGCACCCTGACCCCGCTCTTAAGCGGCAGCAGCGCATTGTCGTTTTTCAGAAGCACGGCGCAGTCTTCGACAGCCTTCGTGGCGGCCGCGAGCGACGCCGGAGCATAGAACCGGCGCGAATTCTTCTCGTCGACGTATGGGTTGTCGAACAGGCCGAGACGATATTTCAGGCGAAGCACGTTGCGGACAGCCTCGTCGACGGTCTTCATGTCGACCTTGCCGTCTTCGACAAGCTTCTTCAGATGGGTCTCATAGGCGTGACCCTCCATGTCCATGTCGACACCGGCGTTGATAGCCTGACCGGCGGCCTGGCTGAGGTCGGCGCTGTAGCCGTGGGGAATCATCTGCTGGATCGAGCCCCAGTCGCTGACCATCATGCCGTCGTAGCCCCACTCGCCGCGCAGAATGTCGCGCAGAAGATAGCGGTTGCCGCTGGCGGGAATGCCGTTGATGTCGTTGAATGAACACATGAATGTTGCCGGGGCGGCGTCGAGCGACATTCTGAAGGGAACGAGAACGACGTCGCGCAGAAGTCCTTCGGGCAGCCATGTCGTGTTATAGTCTTTGCCCGACTCCGAATAGCCGTAGCCGGCGAAATGTTTCGAACAGGCGGCCATGGTGTAGGGTTTCGAGGGATCGGTGCCCTGATAGCCTTCGATCATGGCTTTGCCGAGTATACCCGTCAGCACGGGGTCTTCGCCGAAGCCTTCGGCGATGCGTCCCCAGCGCGGGTCGCGGGCAATATCGAGCATGGGCGAGAATGTCCAGCGGATGCCTACGCTCGAAGCCTCGTCGGCGGCGATTGCGGCGCCCTCACGGACAAGAGCCGGATCCCAGCCACAGCCCTGCCCCAGCGGAATGGGGAAGAGTGTGCGGAAACCGTGGATGACGTCGCGGGCGAACACGAGGGGAATTCCGAGACGGCTCTTCTCGACGGCGTCGCGCTGAAGACGGTTGACAGTGACGGGGTCGCACACGTTGAGCAGCGACCCGACCTGACCGTCGCGCACACGGCCGCCAAGGTCGTCATAATAAGTGTCGGAGGCCGACAACTGGTTGAGCTGGCCGATTTTCTCGGCGAGGGTCATTTTGGCCACGAGGGCGTCGATCTTCTTCTCGTCGGGAGTCGTGGCCGTCGCTGTCAGGGCTGTGGCCCCGAGAGCTATGGAGAGTGCTATGCTGAGTATCTTCATTTTTCTGTGTTTAAGGTCATTTCGGAGGTCTTTTCATAGACCTTCACATAGTTGACAAACATCGACTGCGACTGTGAGTTGCCGTCGTTGAGGGCGGTCACGCCGTCGGCATCGTGGATGCCGGGGAAGTCGCCGCCGACCGCCAGATTGAAAAGAATGAAGCCGGGTTTATGGAACTGCGAGGCAAGTTCCCCTTCGCTGACTTTCATTGTCAGATAAGGTTCGGCCGAGGGATTGCGGTCGAGATCGAGATACATTCTGATCTCGCTCTCGTCCCAGACGAGAGTGAACAGATGGAACTCGCCGTCCTGAATATTATAGGAATTCGTCGACACACCTGCATACTGGGCATGGCTGCCGTCGGCGTTGGCCCAGTGGAGAGCGCCGTTGAACAGGCGGTCATGGGTTCCGGCGGCAATGCCGTCGCCATGGCCCATCTCCATGATGTCGGTCTCGCCGCAGCGCGGCCAGCCGAGTTCGGTTATGTCGTTGCCCATCATCCAGAAAGCGGGCCAGAGGCCGTTGGCGGTCTTGGGCAGGCGAATCGAAGCCTCGACCTTGCCGTGGGTGAACGTCCGCTTGCCGAGGGTGTTGACACGCCCCGACGTGAAGCTGCGGTTTATATAGTCTTCGCGGCGCGCCGTCAGGATGAGGCATCCGTTGCCGCGGCCGTCGTCGCCGACGCTGACGTTGACAGGGCGTTTCGTATAATATTGCAGCTCATTGTTGGCTCCGTTGTTGTTCCCTTCCTCGATATTCCAGCTTTCGGGGTCGAGGCTTGCGGAGTCGAAGAGATCTTCCCACACCAGGGTATAGCCGGGCATAGCCGACGAACCCGTCTGTGGCGCAGCTGCCCCGGCGCCGAGGGCGCCGAGGGTCAGCATTGCCGAAAATATTACTGTTTTCACTGTAGTGGCGCGTAGAAGATTAGAATATCACTTTCGAGGCTTTGGTTCCGCGGCGCTCGATATAGATTCGTCCGGGCTCGGGGTTGGCCACGCGGCGTCCCTGAAGATCGAAATATTCGGCTGGAGCATCGGTGTCGGCGCCGACCTCGGTGATAGCGTTCTGACGCGGTGCGTCGGGATTATAGAAGAACACGTCGCAGAGGCGCAGATTGCGTCCGCCCTCACCGTTGAACGATACGGTGAAACCGTCGAAGTTCTTCACTGCGGCAGCGCGGAGCTCGGCCTCTGTCATGACGTCGCCGAGAGCTACGTCGATGGCGCGCCAGTCTTTGCCTACATGCGTAAGCTCGAAGGCTGTCTCGCGCTCGCCCTGCTGGAGAATCTTGACGGTCGTCTTGTCGGGAGCGATATTGTTTGTGCGGTAGGCGCAGTGGAAGCGGTGTTTGAGGGTCAGGCCGCTGAGGTCGACGCCTGTGGTGCGGAAGCCGCCGCCCCACCAGTTCATGTCAGTGTTCGGATTGAGCGATACGAATGTCTTGCAGTCGTCGGCGTCGAAAGCGAGCGGAGTGTCGTAGGTCAGCGAGCCTTCCCATGCCTGAAGGTCGACTTCGGCGCGGGCTGCCGAGAGATCGACGGCCTTGTTCTGCGACGCGAGATCAGGATCGAGGACAACGGCATAGAAGTCGCCGGCGTCGGGATAGACCTTCTTGACATCGGCCATCGACGGGCCTACGACAACGGGCGGCTGCGAGCCGTCGGCGGGATCGCCGGCAACGATCGTCTCGAGAGTCTCATCAGAGGTGCCTTTCTGATAGACTTTGACGTAGTTGACATACATCGAGGCCTGCTGGCCGTTGGCGTCGTTGAGGGCGGTGATGCCCGATGCCTCGTGGATGCCGGGGAAGTTGCCACCCACAGCGAGGTTGAAGAGAATGAAGTTCGGTTTGTGGAAATAGTTGCCGGCCGTCATCTCATCGTCGGGGTTGACCTTTGTGATGTCGATCTCGTAGTAGGGGCGCTGGCCGGGATACTTGTCGAGGTCGACATACATCGAGATTTTATTCTTGTCCCAGATAACGGTGAAGAGGTGGAATTCGCCGTCCTGAAGGCTGTAGTCGAGTGTTTTGTCCTGAGCGTAGTCGCCTGTCTTGTTCCACGCCGGGCCCCAGTGGCAGGCGCCGTTGAAAAAGCGGTCCGATACGCCGCGGTTGATACCGTTGGAATGGCCCATCTCCATGACGTCGGTTTCGCCGCAGCGCGGCCAGCCGACCTGGTCGTAGTCGTTGCCCATCATCCAGAATGCGGGCCAGAGACCGTTTGCGGTCGTGGGAATCTTTATCGCTGCCTCGATTTTACCGTGGGTGAAAGCTACTTTCGTCTTCGAGTTGATGCGGCCAGAGGTGAAACTGCGGTTGTTGTAGTCTTCGCGGCGGGCTGTCAGAATAAGGCAGCCGTTGCCTTTGCCGTCGTCGCCGACACGCACGTTTTCGCTGCGATCGGTGTAGAACTGGAGTTCGTTGTTGCCTCCGCCCGAACCGTTGACTTCAATATTCCAGCGGTCGGGATTGAGGGTTCCGAAATCGAACAGATCCTGCCAGACAAGCTTGTAGCCGTCGGTCTCGCCGGTACCCGACTGAGAGTCGGCGGCGAAGGCTGTTGTGGCGGCCATTAACAGGGCCGGGAGCAGATATTTTTTCATGATAGAAACTGAATATATGGAGATAATGGAAACTGACTGTATGAAGGGGTGCGGAGAGTAGTTATTATTTGGTAACGCCGGAGCGTTGATGGTTATTCGATTTTGTATTTTGTAGGGACGTGATTCTTCACGTCCGCCGGAGCATCAGTCGGCCGCTTTTGAAACGTGCCAAAGGCACGTCCCTACAGGCGGGAGGGTTGCAATTTACAGCATCGCTTTTTTGAGAAGAGAATGGTGATTGCAGTTATGGGGTGGAGAGAGGAGCTGCCTGAGGAAAGAAGAGAGCGGGCGGGGTCGCCGGGATGGTGCCCCGCCCGCGATTGTTCAGAGAGGGAAATTTAGAGAACGACTTTCTTAACGTCATTGCCGGCCTTTACGATGTAGACCTGACCTGCGGTCGGGTTAGCTACGCGCTGGCCCTGGAGGTTGTAGTAAACAGCAGCTTCGTTGCCGTCGACAGTGATGTTCTCGATAGCGTTCTGACCTTCACCCGGGGTGATGAAATAAACACCGTCGAGGCAGATGTTGGCACCTTTGGGAAGACCATCAGCAGCAGCACCGCCGAAAGCGACGATATTGCCGGTCCAGGCAGCCATGCTTGTTGCTTCGCCACCGAGCAGATCAACAGAACCTTTGAGTTTCTTGTAGTCGGCAACAGTCATCTGAACGGTCTGCCATTCTTCTGCGGGAGCGGGGCCTACTACAGGGTTACCACCGTTGGCAGCACCGAGCGAAACATTGTTTGTTGCGGCATTGAAGAGAGTGACATACATCGATGCGATCGAACCGGCACCGCAGCGATAGCTGAAGTGGATGATGGTGTTGTCATTGATATGGCTCAGATTGATGCCTGCGCCTTTGTTGATGTTGTAGCCGGAACCTGCCCAGTCGGCGTTGTCTACAGTAAGGCTCAGATAGCCGTTACCTCCGTCGACACCGGGTTCGTTCGAATCACCGGCAACCATTGTGCCTTCCCATACATAGAGGAAACGGGTTGCATCGTCGGGACCGATGTTATTAACGGTGTAGTTTGCGTCTTTGGCGAGAACCTCAGCCTTGGCGGCGTCGAGAACTACGTAGTCGATGGTTGCCTTGGGGATGTCCTTCAGAGCGGCTTCGATTGAACCGTCAGCAACGGTGAACTGAGCGTTGGCGCTCATTGCGACAGCTGCCATAG
>DBGBEM010000039.1:0-4333 GCA_048477235.1 Muribaculaceae bacterium
CCTATATATGTGGTGGACGGCGTCATTACCGACGACATCTCTTTCCTGTCGCCCAACGACATCGAGCAGACCGAGATTCTTAAAGATGCGTCGGCAACGGCCATCTACGGTTCGCGCGGCGCCAACGGCGTTGTCATCGTGACCACCCGCAACGGCGGCACCGACAAGCGCGCCAACATCTCGTTCAACGCTTACGTCGGCTGGCAGAGCCGCATCAAGAAGCTCGACGTCATGAACGCCAAAGACTTCGCCGACACCTACGTGGCCATCAACTCGACGGCCTCCGGCAAGAAATACTACGAGGAAGAGGGCTTCAACAAATGGCTCGGCCGCTATATGGGCGTCGCCAACAGCTCTTACTATCCCACCATCTACGATCCCGAAACCAACCCCACGGGCCTCGACTACAGTGCCATCGACACCGACTGGCAGGACGAGGTTTTCCGCACCGGTCTCATTCAGAACTACCACCTCAGCATCGACGGCGGCAGCGACAAGTTCACCTACTCGATGTCGGGCAGCTGGTTCAGCCAGCAGGGAACGGTCATCGGCAGCAGCTACACCCGCTTCACCGGCCGACTGAACACAACCTATAAAGCCACTCCCTGGCTGAAAGTCGGCGAGAACATCTCGTTCATGGCCGGCGTAGCCAAGAACGCCTACGAGAGCGGCGACAACAGCGAGAGCGCCGGCGCAAGCATCCTTTCGGCCGCCTTCGCCATGGCTCCCTGGGATCCCGTGCGCTATCCCGAAGGATCGGTCAACCGCGACGGCGCCGACCTCAGCGGCGGACTCTCGGCAGGCTCGAACTTCAAGAACGTGACCAACCCCTTCTCGATGGTTGAATACGCCCACCCGAAGAACCGCACCGAGCGCTGGATCGGTAACGTGTTCGCCGAAATCACCCCCGTCAAATACCTCACTTTCCGCTCGACCTTCGGTTTCGACTATAAATGGAATATCGACCGTTCGTTCATGGACGCCTACGAGGTATCTTCATACGACAAACGCGACAAGAACTTCCTGTCGATGTCGATGGGGCGCACCTATAACTGGAACGTCGACAACATCCTGACCTATGCCCGCGAAATCGGCAAACACGACTTCAGCGTCATGGTCGGCCAGTCGACTGAGGAATACAACTACAATGCTACCGGCAACTCGGGCTCGTCGATTCTCAATCCCGTAGAGAAGAACTGGTATCTGAGCCAGGTCACCGACGACTTCGGAACCCCGAGCGAGTCGATCTCGCGCAGCCGCCGCTTCTCGTGGCTTGGCCGCCTCCACTATTCGTTCAACAACCGCTATCTGGCCACATTCAACTTCCGTGCCGACGGTTCGAGCAAATTCCGCGACAACTCGTGGGGCTACTTCCCCTCGTTCGCTCTGGCATGGCGCATCCAGCAGGAGAGCTTCCTGCGCGACTTCCAGCCTCTGAACGACCTCAAGATCCGCTTCGGCTGGGGTAAGGTCGGCAACGACAAGATCGGCGACGACGCCTTCGTGCTGAACATGTTCTCGACCGGCCCGACATTCGTCGACTATGTCTTCGGCGCCGACCAGCAGCTCGCCAACGGCGCAACCGTGCTGAGCTGGGTAAACAAGGGCGGTCACTGGGAAAACACCGAGCAGTGGAGCCTCGGCGTAGACTTCGCCTGGTTCAACAACCGACTGACCGGTTCTATCGACGGCTTCATCCGCAACACCAACGACATGCTCATGAGCGTCACCGCTCCCGCCCATGTCGGCAACCGCTATGCCGTCCAGGCCAACGTCGGCCAGGTGCGCAACCGCGGTATTGAAATCCAGCTCGAGCACCGCAACACTCTGAGCCGCGACTTCCACTACAGCGTCGGCGGTAACATCTCGTTCATCGACAACGAGCTGACAGCCCTCAACGGCGGTTCGCCCATCCGAACCAACTATTCTCAGGTTCAGGTTGTCGACCAGGGCCACCCGCTCTACTACTTCTGGGGCTATGAGTATCTCGGAATCTATCAGAGCGACGAGCAGGTTCTTGAAATGCTCCCCGGCTACACCGAGAAATCGACCCCGTTCCACGCCGGCGATGCCATCTACCGCGATGCCAACGGCGACGGTGTCATCGACGACAAAGACCGCGTAGACCTCGGCTCGTCGATCCCCAAGATCAACTACGGTATCAACCTCGGCGCCTACTGGCGTGACTTCGACCTTCAGGTATTCTTCCAGGGCGTAGCCGGCAACAAGATCTACAACCAGATGCGCCACCGCCTCGAAGGCAACGGAGCAACTTCGGTTCTCGCTCCCGAAATGGCCGACGCATGGCGTCCCGACTACACCGAAGGCAGCATCCCCAACCCGAAGAACTCTGTCAACTACTATGTCAGCAGCCGCTTCCTCGAATCGGGCAGCTACTTCCGCCTGAAGAACCTTCAGATCGGCTACTCGCTTCCGAAGAGCCTCATCCAGAAGGCCGGTTTCACCAACTGCCGCTTCTATCTCCAGGGCAGCAACCTGCTGACGGCCACCAAGTATAAAGGCTTCGACCCCGAGGTCAACGGCGGCGTCGACTACGGCAACTATCCCCAGAGCCGCACATATATCATCGGTGTCAACATCACTTACTAATCTCTTGTCCACCATCAGAAAAACAATGAAATCGACATTATATATCGGACTGGCCGCCGCCGCACTGACCCTTACCTCATGTAACGGCTGGCTCAACGAAGAGACTCCCGGAACAACCACCGTCGAAGACTACTTCACCTCGGGAAAGACCGCCGAGCTTGTTGTCAACGCCGCCTACGTGCCGCTGGCCTGGGAGTATAACAACACATATTTCTCGGAATGGTATATCGGCGACATCGCCTCTGACGACGCTCTCAAAGGCGGTCAGGATGTCAACGACGGCGCCGACGCCTACGACATCGACAACTTCAAGGTCAACATCAACAACGGAATACTTCTCGACTACTACCGCGCCAAGTTCCAGGGCATAGGCCGCTGCAACCTCGCTCTGGCTGAGGTGCCCAAGGTTGACCTCGACGAGACACTGACGGCCGAGCGCCGCGACTGCCTCATGGGCGAAGCCTACTTCATGCGCGCTTTCTACTACTTCCAGCTGGCCCGCGTTTTCGGCGGAGTGCCCCTGATCGACGACGTCATCGACACCTCTGACCGCTGGCAGCAGCCGCGCGCCACCCTCGAGGCCACCTACGACCATATCATCGCCGACCTTCTCGAAGCTGAAAAGGTTATCTGGAACAAGAGCCGCTACGAGGCCAAGGATCTCGGCCGCGCCACCCGCGGCGCAGTGCTCGCGATGCTCTGCAAGGTCTATCTGACCCGCGGCGACTATGCCAACGCCTATACCTGGGGCAAAAAGTTCGTCGACGAGCAGTATGGCGCCGAATACTCGCTCTGCCCCGTCTATACCGACAACTTCACCCTTGCCGGCGAGAACGGCCCCGAGAGCGTGTTCGAAATCCAGTATATGGCCGACCCGACCAGCGACTACGGCGAAGGCTTCGGATTCACCCGCGGAACATTCTCGACAATCCTGACCCGCCCGCGCATGTCGAACCTCGGCGGCAACAAGGGCTGGGGCTTCGACCACCCGACAATCGACCTCTACAACGAGTTCGAGGCCGGCGACAGCCGCCGCGAAGCCGCCATCGGTGTGCCCGACGCAGTCAGCCAGCAGGAGGTCGAGGTCATGTATCTCAACACCCCCTACTATAATAATAAGGTGTCGTATAGCGAAGGCGGAACCTTCCCGGCTCTCGACCACGCTACCCGTTCCCCCTTCAACTACCGTCTCATCCGTGCCGCCGACGTGCTCCTTCTCTACGCCGAGGCAGCCCTCGAGACCGGCCATACCTCCGATGCCAAGTGGGCCCTCGAACAGGTTCGTGCCCGCGCCCGCGCCAATGCCGACGCCTCTGTCGCCAACGCTCTGCCGGAATTCCCCGGCTACCGCGGATATAAGGACACTACCGACGACCTCCGTCAGGCTATCCGCCACGAGCGCCGCGTAGAGCTCGCCATGGAAGGCCACCGCTGGTTCGACCTCGTCCGCTGGGGCATCGCCGCTCAGGTCATGGATCGCGACAACGGCTCATACGGCAAGAACGAATCGCAGGAAGTGCGCGAGCACATGGCAGCGTTCATCGCCGGCAAGCACGAGCTCTTCCCGATTCCCGCCGAAGAGATCGGTCTGAACCCGATGGAGCAGAACCCCGGTTATTGATATTCCCGATAACGTCTTTCGAATGCCGCGGAGGCGTGGGAACCCTCCGGCGCCTCCGCGACGTCAACAAAAACAAAAAATCATACAATACTTAATTAACCC
>DBGBEM010000040.1:0-5183 GCA_048477235.1 Muribaculaceae bacterium
CGAACGGATGCAGCTCCTTGGCGAGGCAGGCGCCGACGATGTGATAGTGCTGACTTTCGGCGAAAAGCTGCGGCGCCTCTCGGCCCACGATTTTCTTCAGCGGCTGAAGACGAAATATGGCGTCGACACTCTCATCGTAGGGTTCAACAACCGTTTCGGCCGCGACATCCACGATGGTCTTGCCGAATATCGCCGCATCGGAGCCGAAATAGGGATGGAGGTCATCGGCGCTCCCGAATATAAGGGGAAAGCATCGCCGATCAGCTCGTCGATAATCAGGCGCTATCTCGCCAACGGCGACATAAAGAAAGCCAATCAGGCCCTCGACCGTCCGTTCAAGCTGACAGGGCGCGTCACCTCGGGGCGTGGAATAGGGCGCCGCATGGGCTTCCCGACAGCCAACCTCGTGCCGCTCGACCCCGACTCGGCAGTGCCGCGCGCCGGAGTCTACGCCGTGATCGCCGTCACTCCCGACGGCGTGCGCCGACCGGCGATGCTCAATATCGGTTTCCGTCCGACTGTAGAGGCTTCCCCGGCCGAGATGACTATCGAAGTCCATATTCTCGACTATGCGGGTTATCTCTACGACGAGGTGATAACCCTTGAGTTTGTCGATTTCATGCGCAACGAGAAGCGCTTCGCCAACACCGACAAGCTCAGCGCACAGCTCGCCACCGACGCCCGCAAGGTGCGCCGGCTGACGGCAAAACTTCTCTGACCGTAAAATGATTTTCCGCCCTGAATGTGGAGGGGGGTGTTGCAGAACTCCGGTTTTGTATGATTTTCCGCCCCTGAATGTGGCCGCGTGCCTTTGGCACGCTTCTAAGGCGTTGTGGTATAACAGTCACTGTCAGGCGTTTGAGGCGTGCCAAAGGCACGCGGCTACTCTTTGTCGGAAACACCGGGTCTGATATGCCAGAGAGTTCTGCAACACCCCCTGCTACTCTTTGCCGGTGATTCCTATATGCTTGAGGCTTTGTAATCCGCTTAAGGATTCAGGCGCGTCACTTTGACGCGCTTGTTTTTTATGCGCTCGGGCGCAACGGCGGCGATAACGCGACCGGCCTCGGATGCGGGGACACCCACGAGCGCGCAGTGGTCGCGAAGCTGTATGCGTCCTATCTGTTCGGATGTCAGGCCTCCTTTGGCAATGAGAAACCCGACGATGTCGCCGCGCGAGATTTTCTCTTTTTTGCCGAGATTAAAATAGAGAGTGGCGCCGTGGGGCCAGTCGATGCGTCCTTCGGAGTGGGTCGGAAGCCAGTCGCGGTCGGTGACGACATATTCGGGGATGTCTTCCCCCTCGGGTGCGGTGATGACATAGACCGTCCCCGCAGCTCCCTGACGCGCCGTGCGGCCGTTGCGGTGGGTCCAGGCTTCGGCCGACGAGGGCATATGGTAATGGATGACAGCGTCGACCCCTTTGATGTCAAGCCCGCGCGAGCCGAGGTCGGTCGACACCAGCACCGGAGTCGTCGTGTTGGCGAACATCTCGAGGGCGTTCTCGCGCTCGGGCTGGTCGAGGCCGCCATGGTATAGCCCGGCGGGGATATGGTCGGCACGGAGCCGCTTCCAGACGCGCTCGGCGCTTTCGCGATGGTTGACGAACACGATAGCCGATTCGCCTGCGCGGGCGCGCAGAAGGTCGACGAGAGTGTCGAGTTTGTCGCGCGAGGGACTTCCGACCCTCACGATAGACGGCCGCGGAGCCGGAGCACCCCCTTCGGTGAAGTCGAGGACTTCGGGCTTAACACCGCTCAGCGGCAGCCAGTCGGGCAGCTCGCCGAGGCCGGTTGCCGAGGTCAGAATACGTGTCGTGACATGCTTGAGCCGGCGGCATATACGCTTCATCTCGTCTTCGAAGCCGAGCTCGAGCTGTTTGTCGTATTCGTCGATAACGAGTGTCGCTACATTGTCGAGGTCAATCGTCGAGCGGTTGATATGGTCGAGCAGACGCCCCGGAGTGGCCACGACGATGTCAGGGGCCACACTCAGCGACGCCTCTTCCTCGCGGAAAGGATGTCCGCCATAGAGCGCCAGCGTCTTGTAGCCGCGCGCCGCCTGGGCTATTACGCCCGCAATCTGAAGCACGAGTTCGCGTGACGGCGCCAGCACGAGCGCCCTGACGCCACGGCCGGGCTCTCCCAGACGCATGAGCAGCGGCAGGGCGAACGCTATTGTCTTGCCGCTTCCCGTAGGGGCCAACAGCAGGGCCGAACGGCCGTTCAGGCGCGACATGCGCCGCTGCATGTCGTTGAGACTGTCGATGCCGCGCTCCCTGAGGCGGCCGAGTATTGTTCCGAGTTCAGGCATATCAGCGGCTGTAAGAGAAATCGGTCATTACGATGGTAGGATGACTGCGCGTGAAATCGGCCATCTGCGAGCCCTTGACAACATGAATGTCGGCTTTCTCGCGGTCGAAGGCTTTTTCAGAAGAGCCGTCGGCGCGGTCAGCCCTGACCGACATCTGCGTCCAGTAGTAGAGACGGTAGTCCCGGGCGGCATCAGCCTCGGGCAACGGATCTTTGACCGTGGCCACGGCCCGCAGCACAATCCCTTGCTGAGCGGCGTCGGCCGGAACAGTCAGCGACATCGGAGTCGTCTCCGACAGCGGTTTCGTCACCGTTTTGCCAGAAGCATCGGTGTAGATAGCCGTGATGTCGTAGAACTGCGACAGATTTTCGTCGAATTCGACGAGGTAGTAGACCGAATAGCTTTCAACGGCCGCTTCAGGCTCGTCGTTGTCGCTGCAGCCTGTCAGAAGCAGCAGCGGCAGAATCAGAAGTGTGGCAAGAAATCTCATTCCGCAAAGTTAGCGAAAATCTCCGAAACCCCAATCCGCCGCCGCCGTTGGCGAATGGCTGAAATCGCCCCGGCTATTTTAGACGTAGGGCTGCTTCGTGGAGCAGCCACCCGAAGCAAATAAGCGACTACGCGTGTCCTCGTAAAATTTCACATGTGTTTGGTTGTCAACACGACGCAACGCGGCTGCACCACGGTGCAGCCCTACACTGAGGCGATTCGGGTTTGCGAAAAAGTTGCTTGCTCGATAAAACCATTTCTATTCTATAACTAATTTAGCTGTTGAAAACTACGTGGTTTTTAAGTGGAAATTAAGTATACTTGGATTGGCGAGGGGTGGGCTTTGGGTGGAGGAATGTTTTGTCGGCGGGCGCAGGGCCTTTACTTTTGTTGCGCGACGGGAGCCTCGACAGGCTCGGCGCCACGTCGCTGACTATTATTAATCTCCGGGAGTAGGCGCGCTCTCCGATAATTCTTTCTATTCCATGAAAACATTACGTTTCGCCTTCGCTCTCTTTATGGTCTCGGCGGCCTCGGCGGCTTCGGCACAGGCAAGTCCGGCTACAACCGGCAATTCACCGAATCAACTGTGCTACGAAAGGACAGTCAACAATTCCCGGCTCAAAAACGTAGTTGTCAGAAACGAGAGATTCGTTGAACAGCCGGTGGTTAAGCGCGCCGAATCGCGCGCCGATGGTGTCAACGTGAAAATCAATGTAAAATACGACCCCGAAAAATACAGTGTTTACGAAGTCGTATTCTGGCCCGAAAAAGGGAATGCCAACAAGCCGCTCCTCGTCGATCTGAATCCGGAGAGCAACGAAACAGAAGCTAATGTGCCTGCCGGCGAATATTGGATAAGCCTTATTGCTTCACCGCACAATTTAGCACAAGATCTTTACGCGCTCCTTATAAAGGAGCATATACGGTTAACTGATGGTATGGTTCTCAGCTTTGATACGGCCGAGGCAGTCAACCGCATTTCATTCCGCCCCAAAGCGCCCAACGGAGAGACGATTAATATCAGTATGAGCGATAAGGACGGTAATAATATAGAACCGGGGAATGTAGGGCAATTTTATTCCACCCACACTGAATTGCTCGGCCCTGATTACGTCAATTTTGCAACATTTAATTTATTGTCAGGTAAATCTAAAGACGACGAAGGCAATATTTCCGACGGTATTTCGATGGGAGACATACTTGTAAGTCCTGTCAGCGACCGGTTCTATGCTCTGCAATATGTGAAAACGTACACTTTGAACGGGGAGGCAGTAGTGACAAATTTGTCTACACGAATAAATAAGAGTGTTACAGTATCGCCTGATGTCGACTATACGCTCGTTAAAAACGACATACAATCTTCGCCGATGTGTGACCAGGAAAATTCACATATCCATGAGGTGAAAATAATATATGGATGGAACAATAGGTTTATGGGCTGGACAGGTTTATGGTCAATCGAAATTACATCTTCGAACTATTATTTCGGTTTGGTTGATGGGGATGATGACGCTGACTTTATCTCGCTTGCTAACATATCGAACTGCGATCAATTAAATCTTGAAGATTGGAACCCTATTTTCGGAATTTCTACCCCGCCGTTGTTAGCAGACGGTATAACATTCCCCGCATACAATTATTCTGACCATATCGCTTTAGCTTTATTTAATCAGGTAATAGGCGAAGATGGGATGTATTCTCAAACCAATTTCAACGACGTTTATACGCGCACTGTCGGGCAGACTACGGGAGTATATGGCAATTCGGTGCCGATGACATCGTTCTGCCCGATGATGACATACAGGAATGCTCCCGAGGGATTTGCGCCGAACTTCGGTTTTTCGTTCATAGGCATGAACGGCGAAGTGCGCCGTATCGACGGCGAGGTCGCTCAGCTCGATGTCAAATATGGCGGCGAAACGGTGTGCAACTCGCTGAAAGAGTCGGCCGGATGGTGCTGGAGCTGGTATGCCGACGGCGCCCATCGCGGTGTCTACGACATCAATCTGACCAACGACAACGTCATGCTCGGCAATATCCGCGGCGTGAACACCACTGACATCCATTTCGACCTCGCCAACGACGACAATCCGCTGCCGCCGCTCCTTCAGTGGATGCAATACCGCAACTCGGAGGGCACAGTCACTCCTATGCTCGACAGAGCCGGCGGCTCGAAGCTGCTTTTCTCGGCGGGAATATTCGATTTCAATATCGATGAAATGTGGCAGATGTGGTTCACCTGCCGCGAGGAACCGGTGAACGTGAAGGTTGAGTATGCCCTTCACGGCAGCGAGACCTTCAAGGAACTGCCGGTTGAAATCGATGCCGACAAATTCTTCACGCCCGGCTTCGGCCATCAGTATGAGGTGGCGCTCGAC
>DBGBEM010000041.1:0-5198 GCA_048477235.1 Muribaculaceae bacterium
TACTACTGGTCAATCTTTATACGTCTTTTTTTCATCCAGACTGTTATTCTATTACTAAATAGGATAAGCAATGACAAAGCGAATAAAGAAAGACTTTAAGGATAGTCCGGCAAATATCAGCAATCTTTTCAAAGAAGCCTCAGAAGTGATAAAAGAGCAGGACACTAGCGTATACGACTTTAAAATCAGTAAATTAAAAGCGCAGACTCTAATCTCTGCAATAATGATGACGCTTCTTGTCAGCAGGGAGTGTTCGCAACGAGAAATAGCGCAGACACTTGAATCCGCTTCTTTTGCAGATATCCTGAATGGAGGGAAAGCTGTCAAAACCGAGCACAGTGCCATAAGTCACCGTCTCAGCACCCTTTCCTCCGAGTATGCGAAAAGTATATATACTACTATCTACCAAAAGGTTAAGAGATATTATGTTCCACAGGAGCTTGGCGGATTCAACGTGGTGGCGGAGGACAGCACGTTGGTGACAGAGACAAGCGCCAGACTGAGTGAGGGACTTAGAGCCGGCAGAAACAACAATGCCCTTACTGACAAATCGCAGCGTCAGGTAAAATATACCGTCGGATATGACGGAATCGGGGCGGCATTCATCGACTTGTTTACCGAACAGTCATATCTGAGCGAGAACAAGGCATTGTTCTCTTCATTGAAATGGAATGTGAAACCGGCTGATGGGCACAGGAACCTGTATGTCTTCGACCGTGGACTGAACTCGACGCTGAAACTGAACTCGCTCATGGATGACGGGATTTTCTTCGTTGGGCGTCTGAATCTAAACCGTGTGTATGAGGTAGTCAAAGAACTCCCTGTCACACAGATGCATAACGGATGCACGGTAGAATCGGACGTAATGGCCAAATTGGCCATACGGGGGAATGTTCCAAAAGACGCGCCAGTGCTGAGAATCATAAAAGTCAATGTCGGCAGGAGTGTGATGACACGAAAGGGCCATCGTGACCGCATGGACGATTACATACTGCTGATCACGGACGCTTTCAGTCTTTCCGAGGAAGATATCATCGAGGCATACAGGCTCCGCTGGGAAATTGAAGTATTCTTTAAATTACTGAAACAGAATCTTTCGTTTGCCCATTTTGTCTCAGTCAACAGACTGGGGTTGGAAACCGTAATGTATTGCGTATTGTCCATGAGCCTGTTGTTACTGCTGTATTCGCGTGTCAAAAAGGAGAGTGTCAAAGGTGCAATTTTCGATCTTAAACTTCAACTGTTGGGCATTATCTGGGAAACTGAGCAGCTATTAAAAGAGTCTGAATCTGAGTCCGCCCCGCATTGCACACCTATCCAAAGATTGACCAGTAGTAGGATGCTCCATGGAGCATCCGACGTTAAAGCATTGACTATCAGAGGATGCACGAGCGTGCATCCCTACGCCCCGATAATAATTACGGATTCTGCAACACCCCATGCTACTCTTTGTCGGAGACGTTTGTTCTGGAATGTCCTGAGGTTTTGAAACACCGCCTCCCTACGCCAGAGCGTTTCTGACGCAGGTTTCTTCTAAGTTAACAGCATTAGGATGCGCCTTTGACACGTTTCGTATGCGGCCGGAAATAAGTGAGATACAGCGCGGACGCGATGAATCGCGTCCCTACACCCCCGACGGAACTGCGCGATTCATCGCGCCAATTTTCCATTCTCAGTTTTCAATTTTCAATTACAACAAAGGGCGGCCGCCGGCCGCCCTTTTGTTGTTACATTCCGCGGTTCTCGGCGGGGTTGGCGCGCCGGAAGACGCGCTCCCAGCGTATGCCGCCGTGGTCTTTGTCGAACGAGGCGAGCACGATCTCGGGGCGCCCGACGATATGGTCTTCGGGAACGAAGCCCCAGTAGCGCGAGTCGAGCGAGTTGTCGCGGTTGTCGCCCATCATGAAGTAATAGTCCATATTGAAGGTGTAGGTCTTGGCCGGCTTGCCGCCGATATAGACCGTCGAGCCGCGCAGCTCGGCGTCGTCGTTATGCTCGTAGTTGCGTATGCATCGGCTGTAGATGGCCCATGTCGAGTCGTTGAGCTCGATGGTAGCGCCCTTTTTCGGAATCCATATCTCGCCGTAGTCGGCGCGGGTCCAGTCGGCGGCCGAGGGGGCGTCGGGATAGAGATAGTCGCCGGGAGTGGCGGGCACGCGCATGAGTTTCAGCAGGCGGCTGTCGGCCTGAAGGGATTTGACCATGTCGGCCGTCAGCGGGGCAGCGTAGAGCGGCTGAGCCGGGTCGAAGCCGTTGGAGCGCAGCCAGAGGGTGTCTTCTTCGGTGACCGGCACGAGGTTACGGTCGTCGCGGCTGACTCCGAGGCGCTCCCAGTCGGCCTCGCTGAGGCCGCCGTTGCGCATCTGGATGTAGTAGCTGAACTGAACGTAGCGCGGCTGGGCCAGCGGCTTGCCGTTGATGTGGATCACGCCGTCGACAATCTTAAGGCGTTCGCCCGGAAGTCCCACGGCGCGCTTGACATAGTTCTCGCGGCGGTCGACGGGGCGGTAGATGATCTTTCCGTAGGTCTGCGGATTGTTGAGGATATGCTCGCGGCCGAAGGCGCGCACGAGGGTATAGTAGTCGGGGTTCTGCATCTTCAGCGCCACGGTGTCGCCGGCGGGGAAGTTGAAAACCACGATATCGCCGCGCTCGACGTTGCCGAAGCCGCGCAGGCGGTGGTATTTCCACTGAGGCCAGTCGACATAGCTCTTCGTCTCGAGCCATGGCAGTGTGTTCTGGACCAGGGGGAAGTGGATCGGTGTGTTGGGCACACGCGGGCCGTAGGCCATTTTGTTGACCCACAGATAGTCGCCGACGAGCAGCGATTTCTCGAGCGACGACGAGGGGATCTGATAGTTCTGGCCGACAAACGTGAAGATGAAATAGACCAGCACGAGGGCGTAGAGGATCGCGTCGACCCAGCTCATCACGGCGCGCACTGCGGCGTTTTTCGACTTCTTCCACCATGTCAGCGGAATGAAGCCGGTTATGTAGATGTCGAAAAGGAGAAACAGAAACAGGGCCACCCACCAGTTTCCGAGCCATGCCACCCACAGCAGGAAGATGACCGAGACGATGGCGAAGCGTATCCAGCGGGTTGTTTTTGTCTGAGAGATGCGGCGCCGGAGGTCGGCGCCGAAGTTATAGGACTTTTCGGGGTCGTTGTTCATTTTTTCAGTTGTTTGCGATAGGCGCGGCGGCGGCGGTGCTGGCGGCGTTCGAAATACTGCCATTGTCCCTGCACTCCCGAGTTGTCTTCGAGCTCGAGGTTGCTCTCGGCGAATTTCAGGCCGTCGCGAATGTAGAGGGGAAGGAGATCGGAGAAGAGCAGGGCGTTGACGCCTTTGCCCTGATATTCGGGCTTGATGGCCACGAGCATGAGGTCGACGACGTCGTTCTTGCCCTTTATGGCCTTGAGCAGCCGTGCCCATCCCAGCGGGAAGAGGCGTCCGCGGCTCTTCTGGAGGGCGCGGCTGAGCGATGGCATCGAGATTCCGACGCCGACGAGCTTGTTCTCGCGGTCGACGATGACGCTGACATAGTCGAGCTTGAGAATGCCGAGATACATGTCGATATAATAGTCGATCTGCTTCGGGGTCAGCGGCGTATAGCCGTAGAGCTTGTCGTAGGCCTCGTTGATGAGCTCGAAGAGGGCCAGGCCGTAGTCGGCCTTGATCTTCGAGGGGGAGGTGTATTTCAGATTGCGGAGGCCGAAACGCTCCCTGACTATATTGCTGACGCGCATCATCTTCTCGGGAACCTTGTCGGGCACTGTCATGCGGTATTCCACCCAGTCGACATCCTTCTTGTAGCCGAGGCGTTCGAGATGGCGCGGATAGTAGGGATAGTTGTAGATCGTGGCCATAGTGCCGAGCTCGCCGAAGCCGTCGACGAGCATCCCCTCGTGGTCCATGTCGCAGAATCCCATCGGGCCGATTATCTCTTTCATTCCGCGCTGGCGCGCCCAGTCTTCGACGGCGCCCATCATGGCGTCGACAACGGCTTCGTCGTCGATGAAGTCGATAAATCCGAAGCGGGCCTCCTTGCGGCCCGACCGCTCGTTGGCCAGACGGTTGATTATGGCCGTCACGCGTCCGGCGGGACGCCCGTCGGCGTATGCCATGAAAGTCTGGGCCTCGCAATGGTCGAACGCCGGATTCTTCGAGGGCATAAGAGTATTGACCTCGTCGAACACCAGCGGCGGAACGTAGCAGTCGTTGCCGCGGTAGAGGTCGATGGCGAACTTCACGGCGCGCGTGAGCTCTTTCTTTGTCGGGGCTATGGGCCTTATCTCGATTGACATTATTGAGCTATTTCGGTGTTGACAGTCGCCGTCGACGTCGGGCGCAGCGGCGAGTTGAGGAACAGCAGCAGGCCGATCATCAGAACAAGGAAGGCGATGATGGCGATATAGATCCGCGACGATGTGGCGCCGTGGATGGCCGTCTGGAGGCTGCGAAGGCTTTTTATCGAGCCGTTCGAGGCGCGCTCGGCGGCGCGGCGCAGCGAGGGGTGGGGCTTCTGGCAGGCCTTCAGCGCCTCGAGCATCACATTTCCGTAGGCGACGAGGTCGGCGGCCGTGTCGTTGGGCGTCAGGCTCGGACGCTGCTCGAAGCCGACGTCGATGAGCTTGAGGTTGCCGACGTTCTCGGTGAAGATGATTGTTTCGGGGCGCAGGGCGTGATGGGCCACGCGGTTGTCCTGGATATACTGCAGGGCAGCCGGAAGGCGGTCGCGGAGCTGCTCGATATGATGTTCGGTCACCGCGCCCTTGTCGATGAGCTTGCGCAGCGAATCGCCGTAGACGTCGTCGGTTATTATGCAGAGACCGATTCCGGGAACTTCCTCGAAATCGTTAATCATCAGAATGTTGGGGTGGGCCAGATTGTAGCGGGCATCGAACTCGCGCCCCATCATCTCGCGGCACTCCGGGTCGTCCTTGAACTCGGGGCGCAGCGTTTTGAGCATTACCCACTTGCCATGTTTCTTGGCGGTGTAGACGTGGTAGAACTCCTCGTCCCATTCGGGAAGGTGTTCGATCTCGGTCCATTTCTCTGTGGCCGGCTGCGGCTCGGCGGCTTGCTGAGGGGTCGGCTGCGGGTTGGGATTGTCTGTCATAAGCGCGAAAGGGGGAAAGCCCCGATATAGTTATAGTTGCGGCAAAGTTAACGAAAATTCCCCATACCCCCGCAAAA
>DBGBEM010000042.1:0-15104 GCA_048477235.1 Muribaculaceae bacterium
CCCTGAGCGCGAAGCTCGGCGCTTTTCTGTGACATAGCCAGAGTCTGGCTCGGCGACAGCGAATTGACTAAGCTCGATATTTCTATCATTGCGATATTTTTTGGTGGTGGATTATAAGGTCATGAATTTAGAGAAAGCCGCGACAATATAGTCGTGGTCGGCGGCCGACGCTGTTTCGCGGCACGAGTGCATGGCCCAGATTGCGGCTCCCATGTCGACTCCGCGAAGATCTATCTGGCCTGTCAGGATATTTCCTAAGGTCGAGCCGCCGGCAACATCGCTGTGGTTGACGAAATACTGGCAGGGGACGCCGGCGAGACGGCACACTTCGGCGAATACCGCCGCCGATTCGGCGTCGGTCATATACTTGCAGTTGGCGTTTATCTTTATTGTCGGGCCTCCGCCGAGAACGGGATGATTCGTGGGATCCTGTTTCTCGACATAGTTCGGATGGACGCCGTGGGCATTGTCGGCCGACACCATGAACGAGGCGTCGACACCGCGCAGATATGTTTCCTCATTGCCTCCGAGGCAGAAATTGATGCGCTGCAGCAGGTCGGCCAGCAGAGGCGATGCGGCGCCCTGCTTGGTTCCCGAACCTGTCTCTTCGTTGTCGAAGATGGCGCAGACGCGCGTGGCAGCCGTGTGGGTGTCGGCTTCGGCGGTCAGCGCCGTCAGGGCGGCGTGAACCATCGAAAGGTCGTCGAGACGCCCTGATGTTATGAACTCGTTGTGAAGGCCGACGAGGCAGGCCGGGGTGGTGTCGTAGAGGCTGAGATCGAAGTCGAGAATTTCCTTTCGGTCGACTCCGAGCTCGTCGGCCACGAGGCGCAGCAGAAGGCCGTCGGCCTCGGCGCAGTCTTTAACGTAGCCCAGAACGGGCATCATGTCTTTCTGGCGCGAAAGCTTGTTACCGTCGTTGACGGCACGGTTGAAATGGATTGCCAGATGGGGTATCGTCAGCAGAGGACGCCGGAAGTCAACGGTCGTCGTCAGCGGATTGAGCGGGTCGGAGCTGCGGAGCACCACACGCCCGGCTATCGACAGCGGACGGTCGAACCAGGTATAGAGAATCGGGCCACCATAGACCTCGGTGTTGAGCCTGACTACGCCGCCGTCGCCTGTCATCTCTGCCCGGGGCTTGATTCGGAAGCCGGGCGAATCGCTGTGAGCCGAGATAATGTGGAATCCGGCTTCGGGACCGCCGTGGCCGACAACAAACGCCATCAGAGCGCTCGAGTTCTTCACGATATAGCGGCGGTCGCCGGGTTGAAGAACCCATGCGTCGCGCTTGTCGAGAGGCTTGAAGCCATTGGCCTGCAGCAGGCTCTCGGCTGTCTTCACAGCCAGGAAATTTACCGGCGGGGCGTCGGGGAACGCCATCAGATTGTTCACATTCTCGCTCATAGTCAGTATAAATCGGTTAACGGGGCTCATGGCCTTGCCGCAAAGATACAAATTATTCAGGATTAATCGGGATTAATCAGGATAATTCGAGATTAATCGGGAATAATCCGGCCGGGGGTGTGGATTTCGATGATGTCGGAGATGCGGGTGGTGTAGAGGCGCGATTGCTTCTCGCGGCGCACAAACGGGTCGAGACCGGCGCCGGCGGCGGCGATTGTAACGGTGTTGGCGAATTTCGGCGAGGCGTTTATGGCGTCGACAATGCGCATCAGCCGTTCGCGCTTGCGCAGGGCGTCGGTGTCGGCGAAGAGGCTCTGCTGGGTACCTTCGCGCGGCGTAATGTGGGTCAGTGTTACGCCGGCTCTTTTATATCCGAAACCGTCGCGGAAAATCTTTCTGAGGGCATCGAGCGCCGCTTCGAGCAGCAGACCGGTGTCGTTGGTCGCGAACTGTAGCGAGGCCGACGCTTCGTTGAAATATTGCCGGTCGCGCTCGTGGAAAGGGTTTGTGCAAAGGAAAACCGACAGGCGGTCGGCGAATCCGTCGTCTTCGCGCAGTTTGCGGGCGGTTATGCTGACGAATCCGGCTACAGCCTGACGCAGTTCCTCGAAAGTGTGGAGTTCCGAGGCGAAGGTGCGCGTCGATGAGATCGACTGCCTGTGGTCGCGTGTCTCGCGCTCGATGCACGCCTCGCCGTTGAGCTCGCGCCATGTTCTGACGCCGACGACGTTGAACAGCGACTCGGCCTGCTGACGGGTCAGGTCGGCGAATTTCAGCGCTGTGTCGATTCCGTATTCGATAAGGCGGCGGCAGTTGCGCCGGCCGATTCCCCACACGTCGCCTATCCCTGTAAGCGAGAGAGCCTTCCGTCTTTTCTCATCGCTGTCGATGAGGCATGCGCCCTTGTATCCCTTATATTTTTTAGCAAATCGGGCGGCTGCTTTTGCGAGAGTTTTTGTCGGGGCTATGCCGATGCTGACGGGGATGCCTGTGTCGCGGCGCACGCGCCTGACGAGATAGCGTCCGAATCCGTCATATTCCCCGATTTCATTGCCGAGGGCCATGAATGCCTCGTCTATGGAATAGACTTCGAGGTCTTCGACATGGGCCTTAAGGGTGAGCATCACGCGGCGCGACATGTCGCCGTAGAGGCGGTGGTTTCCCGAGAGGCATACGACGCCGTTGGCCTCGGCGAGGTCGCGGAATCTGAAATAGGGGGAGCCACGCTTTATGCCGAGAGCCTTGGCCTCGTTGCTCATCGACACCGCACACCCGTCGTTGTTGCTCAGGACTACGACCGGTTTTCCTTCGAGCTCGGGGCGGAAAACGCGCTCGCAGGAAACAAAGAAATTGTTGCAGTCGACAAGAGCATACATGGGGGTCGGTTTAGGCGGATGACGGCTCAGAATCTGTGTCCGAAGCGCGGACGGCGGTTGGCCTTGATTGTGTAGATGACGATGCCCCAGATTATAAGTTCGTCGCCTTCGCCGATTTCTATAGGCCGGTAACGGCGGTTGCTCGGAACGAGCTGAACATGGCCGTCGCCGGAGATATGGATTCGCTTCAGCGTGAATTCGCCGTCGAGACAGCAGACGGCCAGATCGTCGTTCTCAGGCTCGACCGAGCGGTCGATCACAAGAATATCACCCTCGGCGATGCCTTCCTCGATCATCGAGTCGCCGACTACACGGCCGTAGAAAGTCGATGCCGGATTGGATATGAGGTCTTTGTTGAGGTCGATTGTTTCGGATATGTAGTCCTGAGCCGGCGACGGAAAGCCGGCGCGGATGCCGGCATCGGCGTAGATAAGAGGCAGTTCTGTCGACGTGTCGGGCCGGAATATTTTGACGTTTGTGCTCATAAGTAATGCAAAGATACTCCAAAGCGCGTTAACCTCCAACCCGGCGGCGGCAAAAGGCTTGCATCGCACGGGATTTCGTAGTATCTTTGCGCGGTAAACCAATTATCGATCCATGAAAAGATTAATCCTATCAGTATTGACGGCTTTGATGCTTCTGCCGGCTTCGGCCGAGTATGTAGCGTCACCTCAGGTTTTGGAATCACGCAAAGAGTTTGCCGCTGACCGCTTCGGCATATTCATCCACTGGGGCATTTACAGCATGTTTGCCCGTGGCGAGTGGTATCTGAATTACGGGCCTCTGCAGAGCGAATATGCCAAGACGGCACGCGCTTTCTATCCGGCCGATTTCGATGCCGAAGCCTGGACGGAAGCGATCAAGGATTCAGGCGCACGGTATATCTGTTTCACGACGCGCCATCACGACGGGTTCTCGATGTTCGGCACCAAGGAGTCGGACTACAATATCGTCGACGCCACGCCGTTCAAGCGCGATGTGCTGAAAGAACTTTCGGACGCCTGTCAGAAAAACGATCTTAAGCTCCACCTCTATTATTCTCATGTCGACTGGGGGCGCGACGACTATCCGGCAGGGCGAACCGGCCACACAACCGGTAAAGACAGCCTGAAAAGCGACTGGCCTCATTACTATGCTTTCATGAACCGTCAGCTCAGCGAACTGCTGACAGGTTATGGCCCGATTCGAGCAATATGGTTCGACGGATGGTGGGACCACGATCAGGATTCAGTTCCTTTCAACTGGCAGTTGCCTCAGCAATATGCTCTTATCCATAGCCTCCAGCCCGGATGTATGGTAGGTAACAACCACCATCAGGCGCCTTTCGAAGGGGAGGACATACAGATTTTCGAACGCGATATGCCGGGCGAGAACACGGCCGGACTTTCGGGACAGGCTATAAGCCAGCTGCCGCTCGAAACCTGCGACACCATGAACGGAATGTGGGGCTTCCGCATCGAGGATGCCGATTATAAAGATACGCGCACACTTGTCCACTATCTGGTTAAGACGGCCGGAAAAGGTGCCAACCTGCTGTTGAACATAGGCCCGCAGCCCAACGGCGAGCTTCCGGCAATGGCGCTCGAACGTCTTCGCGAAATAGGAGAATGGATGAGAGCCCACGGCGAGACGATCTACGGAACTGAAGGCTCTCCGTTTGCCGAACAGCCCTGGGGAACCGCGACCCGCAAGGGGGAACGCCTGTTTATCCATGTCCTCACCCCCGAGTCGAGAGATATAGTGATTCCTACCGAGGGTTTCAGTGTTTGGCGCGCAAAGATGTTCGCCGACGGCACAAAGGTCAAATTCTCTCGTTCGAAAGATAGCGTCACACTCCATCTTCCCGAACTCACCGAAGATATTGACAATATCGTTGAACTTACCGTAAGATGAGCGTTCTTCTCGAAGTGTGTTGCGGCGATATAGCCAGTGTCGGCGCAGCCCGCAGCGCCGGAGCCGCGCGCATAGAGCTCTGCTCGGCCCTGACCGAAGGAGGTCTCACGCCTACGCCGGCAATGACGCGCATGGCTGTTGACGCCGGAGGCCCGGCTGTCAATGTGCTGATACGCCCGCGCAGCGGCGATTTCCTCTACAGCGCCGACGAGGTGGCTCAGATGGAAGCCGAGATTGCCGACGCCGTCGCCGCCGGGGCCGACGGCATAGTTGTCGGCGCACTTACAGCCGACGGCGATGTCGACATCGACGCCATGAGGCGGTTTATGGCTGTTGCCGACGGCCGGCCGGTCACGTTTCACCGTGCGTTCGACCTTTGCCGCGACCCGCGCAGGGCGCTCGGCGATCTGATAGCCCTCGGATGCCGCAGGGTTCTGACCTCGGGGCAGGCAGCCTCAGCTCTCGAGGGAGCGGAGCTTATCCGCCGGCTCGTCGAGGATGCCGCCGGAAAGATAATAATTCTCGCCGGCGGAGGCGTGACTGCCGAAAACTGCCGCGAGATAGTGAGGCTGACCGGTGTTGAAGAGCTTCATGCGTCGGCAAAGCACACAGTAGGTTCGGCAATGCGTTTCCGGCGTGCCGATGTCAGCATGGGGGCTCCCGATGCCGACGAATATTCACGCGCGACTACCGACGCCTCGCGGGTCGCCGCCATAATAAAAGCATTAGAATAATGAAACAGACACTGACATATTTTATCGCTCTGTTTGCGATACTGACAGCTGAAGCCGGACGTCCGGCTCCCGATTTCGGCCGACTCGAAATGAATCCCGAAGAGCGCGCCGCCATGGAGTTCCTCTACAGTTATCTGCCCACGTCTGACCGCATAGGTTATCCGCCCGAGTTTTTCCTTGAGAATGTCAGAGCGTCGCTGAAAGCGCGCCGCGAGATGCCGTGGGGCGCGTCGGTGCCTGAGCGCGAGTTCCGTCATTTCGTTCTCCCCGTGCGTGTCAACAACGAGAATCTCGATATGTCGCGTCCGGCTTTCTATGCCGAACTGCGCGAGCGTGTCGGCGGACTCTCTATCGAAGACGCGATTCTGGAAGTTAACCACTGGTGCCACGAAAAGGTGACCTACCGTCCTTCCGACGGCCGCACGAGCTCGCCGCTCAGTTCGGTCAGTCAGGCCATCGGCCGCTGTGGCGAGGAATCGACATTCGCTGTGGCGGCTCTGCGTGCGGTGGGCATTCCTGCACGCCAGGTCTACACTCCGCGCTGGGCCCATACCGACGACAACCACGCCTGGGTCGAGGCGTGGGCCAATGGCCGCTGGCATTTTCTCGGTGCCTGCGAACCTGAGCCGATTCTCGATCTCGCATGGTTCAACGCGCCCGCCTCGCGCGGCATGCTGATGACGACCAAGGTGTTCGGCAACTACGACGGCCCCGAGGAAGTGCTCGACCGTCAGCCGGCGTCGACGGTAATCAATGTGACATCCAATTATGCGCCGGTAGCTCCGCTCAAGGTGAAGGTCACCGATGATTCGGGCAAACCTGTGAACGGCGCTCAGGTGCGTTTCTGCCTCTATAACTATGCCGAATTCTATCCGACCGCAGTGAAAACCACTGATGCCGCCGGCCACGCTCAGCTCACAACCGGAATAGGGGAGATGCTTATCTGGGCTTCCGACGGCCGCAGGTTCGGCTATGCCAAGGGGCGCCCGGGCGATGATGTCGTTGTTGTTCTAAATCGCGATGAAGATTATGCCGGCGTCGATGAGTTCAATCTGACACCTCCCGCTCCGTCGGCCTCGCTCCCGACGCCCACCGCCGCGCAGCGCCGGGCCAATGACATACGCTTCGCCCGCGAGGACTCTATCCGCAACGCCTACGTTTCGACGTTCGCCACTCAGGCCTCGGCAGTGGCTCTGGCCTCAGAACTCGGAGTTGACAGCACAGCCCTTGAACGAATCCTTGTGGAATCCCGCGGCAATCACTCTATGATAACCGATTTCCTGCGGTCGACCCCGTCGGCCGACCGCGGCAAAGCCATCCGGCTGCTTGAAGCCATAAGCGAGAAAGACAGGCGCGATGTGTCGCGCGAGGTTCTTGCCGACGCGCTTGCCACCGCCGAAACCGGCTCGCCTCTTTTCGACGCCTATATTATGAATCCGCGAATCGAGACAGAAGGACTGACACCTTTCAAGGCTTTCTTCGCCGAGGCTATCCCGAGTGCCGACAAGAGCCGCTTCAAGGCCGACCCGGCTGCGCTTGTCGAGTGGATAGGCCGGGAAATTGCTCTTGACACCGTCTGGAACCGCACCGGCAACCGCATAGACCCGCGTGCCGCTTATAAAAACCGAATAGCCGACGGACGTTCGCGCGCAATTCTCTTTGTCGCTATGGCCCGAAGCCTCGGCATACCTTCGCGCGTCGACCCGGTGACGGGCAAGCCTCAGTATGCTGTCGGCGACGGTGACTGGATTGACGCTCTTTTTGCCGCGCCCAATACATCGGCGACCCCCAAAGGAAAGCTCGTGCTCGAAGTGAATCCCGTCGGACATATTGTCGATCCGCAATATTATATGCAGTTCGCGCTCTCGAAAATCGAAAATGGCGTTCCGCAGCTTCTTGAATTCGACGAAGCCGCTCCCGCCTCGCAGCTGAATGCCGACGGCATCTCGCTCGATGCCGGGCGATATATGCTCGTCACCGGGCAGCGTCTGGCCGACGGCTCGGTTATGACCCGGACCGATATTTTCGAGGTCCCGGCCGATTCGGTTGTCACTCGTCCGCTTGTCGTCAGATATGACAACAGCGAAGTGCAGGTCATCGGCTCGTTCAACTCCGAGAATCTCTACAGTGATGCCGCCGCGAAGTCAGAGAAGAGTCTGCTGTCGACGACAGGGCGCGGCTACTATGTGCTCGGCATTATCCGTCCCAACCATGAGCCTTCGGCCCACGCTCTCAACGAAATGACAGCTCTCGCCGACCGCCTTGAGGCGACTGGGCGCAAGATTGTGCTTCTCTTCGCCGACGCCGACGAGATGTCGCGCTTCAACGCCTGGGCTTATCCCGGACTGCCGTCGAACGTCGTTTTCGGCACTGATATAAACGGCACCATCGCCAACGAACTCATTGAAAATCTGCGCCTCAGCGCCCACGAGTCTGAGCGCCCGATCTTCGTTATCGCCGATACATTCAACCGTGTCGTGTTCTCGTCGCAAGGCTATTCGATAGGGCTTGCCGACCGGCTGCTCCAGACCCTGAACCGAATTGCCGAATAAACCTATGAACAGGTTCTCATCGAATATGCGCAAGCCGGTCAGCCTGACATTCACTGTGATGACAGTGCTGTTCTGTGTTTGCCTTATCGTTGCCAATCTGATGGAGATAAAGGTGGTGCCGCTCGGCGGTGTCACCCTTACTGCCGGAATGATTGTCTTCCCGATCTCATATATAATCAACGACTGCCTTGTCGAAGTCTATGGCTTCGACAAGGCCAGATTCGTGATTTGGCTCGGATTCGCCATGAACCTGCTTGTCAGCATCCTGCTTCAGATCGGTCTTCTGCTGCCCGGAATCGAGGGGTGGGAAGGACAAGCGGCTATGGAGACGGTTTTCGGAGCCGTCCCGCGAATCCTTGCCGCCAGTTTCGCCGCATTCCTTGCCGGTTCGATGGTCAATGCCTGGGTTATGAGCCGGATGAAGCGTCGCGCCGAAGAGCGCGGCCGCGGTTCGTTCTCGCTGCGCGCCATAGTGTCGACATTATGGGGCGAAGGGGTCGACTCGCTGGTGTTCTTTCCGATAGCTTTCGCCGGAGTTGTCGATGTATCGACGCTTATAGGGCTTATGGTGAGTCAGGCACTGCTGAAAACCGCCTATGAAGTCGCAGTGCTGCCGCTGACGCGTATCGTTGTCAGGCGTCTGAAGACCATCGAGGCCGTCACCCCCGCCGCTTGACACCTTATTCTATATAGTAACCGCCTGTTCAAAGAGCCCCGATTTGAACTTTATTCGAAAAAATTTCGCTCTAAATTCGGCAGTTACGAAAAAAATTACGATATTTGCACCCGAAAAACGCCCTGCCTCAGGGGCGCTGTTATTTTGATTCGTTAACCAAACCTCAAATATTATCACAATGACAAAAGCCGACATTGTAAACGAGATTTCAAAGTCTACCGGTATCGACCGCGCCAACGTGCTCGACACTATCGAAAAGTTCATGGAAGTCGTTAAGGATTCGCTGTCTCATGGCGAAAACGTCTATCTCCGTGGCTTCGGCAGCTTCATCATCAAGGTTCGTTCCGCCAAGACTGCCCGCAATATCTCGAAGAATACCACCATCACCATCCCCGAACACAAAATTCCCGCTTTCAAGCCCGCTAAAGTGTTCATGGAAGATGTCCGCTAATATCCTTAGCGCTTAAAACCTGAAGTCCAACCTCTAACCCAAGCAACAACAATGCCCAGCGGAAAGAAAAGAAAAGGCCACAAGATGGCTACTCACAAACGTAAAAAACGTTTGCGCAAGAACCGTCATAAGAAGAAGTAAGGCGGGGCCGATCCCCGCCGTCAGATTCGACGGCAGCGGACATCCGGCGCGGGGCGCCGGATCCGCGCAGAAAAACATCCCTCTCCCCCAAGGCAATAACCACCGCGCCGGTCCGCCTGCAAGGCGGAGGCGACGGTGTGTTGTCAATATAAGCCCCACTATAGAAGAGCCCGAGAATGGGCGAGAAACATAACAACACACTTTTCATAACCACCAACTCTTCCACCACCCCCCTAACCACTGTCCCCATGCAAAGCGAACTTATTGTCGACGTGCAGAAAAAGGATGTGGCCATAGCTCTGACCGAAGACTCGCGTCTGGTGTCGCTCCAGAAAGAGGGGCGCACTACGGCCTATGCTGTGGGTGATATCTATTTGGCAAAGGTTAAAAAGCTCATGCCCGGCCTGAATGCCGCCTTTGTCAATGTTGGCCATGAAAAAGATGCGTTTCTTCACTACCTCGACCTCGGCTCTCAGTTTTCGACATACGCCAAATTCCTCGAAGAAGCCCTCGACGATAAAAATAAAATGCCTCAGGTGTCGCGCATAAAACGCGAAGCCGACATCGACAAACACGGCACAATTGTCGATGCCCTCAAGCAGGGGCAGCAGCTTCTGGTTCAGATTGTCAAAGAGCCTATCTCGTCGAAAGGGCCGCGCCTGACAACGGAGATCACCTTCACCGGCCGCTATATGGTTCTCATTCCGTTCGGCGACAAGATCTCGATATCCCAGAAAATAAAGACTACAGAGGAAAAACTGCGCCTGCGGCGCATACTTGAGGCGATCAAGCCCAAAAACTTCGGCATAATCATACGCACTTCGGCCGAAGGCAAAAAGGTAGCCGAGCTCAACAACGAACTGAAGACACTGCTCAAGTGCTGGGAAGAAACTCTTGCCAAAGCCCGCAAGGCAACCCCGCCGACCCTCGTGTTTGAGGAAGAAAGCCGCATAGTAGGCATGCTGCGCGACGTCTTCAGCCCATCTTTCGAAAGTATTCATGTCAACAACGAAGAGGTCTACGGCCAGATTCGCAAATATGTTGAACTGATCGCCCCCGAGCGCACCGATATCGTAAAACTCTACGAGAAGCCCGAGCCGATCTTCGATCATTTCGGAATAACCAGGCAGATAAAATCTTCGTTCGGAAAAACCGTCTCGTTCAAAAGCGGCGCCTATCTTATTATCGAGAGCACTGAAGCTCTCCATGTCATAGACGTAAACAGCGGCAACCGCTCCAAAGCCTCGAACGATCAGGAGACCAACGCTCTCGAAGTCAATATGCGCGCCGCCGACGAGATAGCGCGTCAGCTTCGCCTGCGCGACATGGGCGGCATCATTGTCATCGATTATATCGACATGAACAAGGCCGAACACCGCCAGAAGCTCTACGACCACATGCGCGAGCTTATGGCGAACGACCGCGCCCGCCACAACATATTGCCGCTCAGTAAATTCGGACTGATGCAGATAACGCGCCAGCGTGTGCGCCCGGCAATGGACATCGTGACGGCCGAAGATTGTCCGTCGTGTTACGGGAAAGGCAAAGTGCAGCCGTCGCTGCTGTTCACCGACGTCCTCAAGGAGAAAGTGGCATATCTGACCGGCGATCTGCGCCAGAGCGGGTTCATTCTCTACGTCCATCCTTTCGTCGACGCATATCTGAAGAAAGGGCTCATCAGCATGTATCGGCGCTGGAGAATGGAATACGGCAACAAATTCCGTGTCATGCCCGATCAGTCGCTGGCCTATCTTCAATATCGTGTAGTCGACAAAAACGGTGAAGAGATCGACCTCAAAGAAGAGAAAGATGTCGACTCGTCGGCCACAAAATCGAAAACTAAAGCCAAAGAACGCTCGAAAAACAGTGAAGAGACCACCTGAGGCCTCCCACACATCCCAGACCATTACGGGGCTGCCCATCGGGCGGCCCCGCATTGCCGGGGAGCGCATTGTTTTTCAGAATCTCGACCGATATATACAGGCTGTCGGTTTTTGGTGGCGTGTGTTTTTTCGCTAACTTTGCGGCGGATTATGAGACTGAAACTTTTCATCGCATTCTTGCTCGCCGCTGTTGGCTCAGCAACGGCTCAGGACATTTTCGCGGCCGAAGACTCGGTTGTGGCCAATCCCTATCTTATAACGCTCAGACATCACAGGCAGCTTCCCGACTATGAGCTGCGCACGGCAGTGTTCGACCGTTATGACATCGGCGACACGCTGTCGCTGACGACCCCTTCGCCCAGCGACTCGCTGTTCGAGTCGACGGCGTTCGACTGGCTTGACGATGCCGTTTTCCAGAACGCCATGATACGTCAGGCACGTCAGCGCTTTATGATAGCGAACCCCGATCAGGTGCGCTACGTTGAGGCACTTCTGCCCGAGCCGCCGCGAAAATATCATGCTGTTGTCGATCCGCTGACGGCGCGGCTGACATTCGTTGAAGACGACGGAATTATCACGGCCCCGAAAATCGGCGAGCTCAAGGCCGACGAAATCAAGAAACGCCACTGGATACATCTCTTCGACGGGCGCCTTCAGTTCGCCCAGGCCTACGTGTCGCCGAACTGGTATCAGGGAGGGTCGAACAACCTGACGATGCTCGTCAATCTCAACTTCGACGTCAAGCTGAACCGCAACTATCATCCGAATCTTCTGGCTGAGTTTTCTGCCTCATACAAGCTTAATATCCACGGTACCCCCGAAGACTCGCTGAGGAACTACAATATTGCCGAAGACCTCTTGCAGCTGAATGCCAAATTCGGTGTGCGCGCCGCGAAAAAATGGTTCTATTCGGTGACGGCGATGTTCAAGACCCAGTTCTTCCACTCTTTCGAGATAAACAATCCCGATCTGAAAGCAGCTTTCATGTCGCCGGGCGAGCTGAATGTCGGTCTCGGTATGACCTACAGCAATGTCAACGAGCGCAAGACGGTGAAGTTCGACGCCTCGGTGTCGCCGCTGTCGTGGAATATGAAGACCTGCCTCAACCGCAGGATGGATCCTGTGAACTACAATATCGACGCCGGTCATCGCGTGGCTCACGAATTCGGTAGCTCGGCCGAGGTGAAGTTCGAGGCTACTATCAATTATAATATCCATTACACCACACGGCTGTTCATCTTCACCGATTACAGCTATATCCAGGGTGACTGGGAGAATACCGTCACCTTCGACATCAATCGGTTCCTGTCGACCCAGCTCCAGTTCAGACTGCGCTACGACTCGTCGACTCCGCGCGTGGAGAATTCCAGATGGCATCTGTGGCAGATTAACGAAGTCCTGTCGTTCGGCTTCAACTATCGGTTCTCGACACTCTGAACCTCATGTGCCGGACTCTGCTGCTGACTATAGCTCTGCTGACATCGTTTGTCTGTCAGGCCGTGCGTCCCGACGCCTCGAAGATCTGCCTGCCTGATGTTTCCGAACGTCTCGAAGGCTACGACAGCGACAGCCTGGTTATTGCCCGGCTCGGCGCCGGCGCCATGGAGCGCATCGAGGGTCTGTGGCGTTTTGCCGCCGACGGCGGCCTTGTGGCTGTAGAGCGCAGGCCGCTCAGGGCCGGAGCGGCCGATGCCTCGGTATATGCTATGGTAGTTGTTGAAAGCCCTGACCGGGCGGTGCGTCCCGGAACGGTCATGGGCTATCTCGCGGCGACAGCCCGTGCCGACACCTACATAGGGCAGATCTACACCGACATAACCGACCGCGGAACCGCTCTTTGCCGTCCGCGCGACATAACGCTGCGCCTGACCGACAGCGAAAGCCGCTTCGCGATCGAGCCTATTGAAAAGGGCCTGAAAATAAATCTCTGGAGGCTGTTGCCATATATGTTCCGCTGGAGCGTGAAGTATGTCGACCGAACGCCCCGTGACCTCGACGGGTGTGTCAGACTCTATCCTGCGGCGGCCGAACCCTCCGAACCGCGCTATCTTTGAACCGTCACAACCTCCGGGACGGCATTTTTAGCGGATTTTTGGCCGGATTTTTTGCGAGGAAACAAAACATTTGTAATTTTGCGAAGCAAAGTTAACCTATTATCTACGGGGCGCTTTGTCCCGTCATAAAAAACGCTTCATTATTACAATGGCAGAAGAAAAGAAAGAACGATTGTTTGACATGTTTCCGCCTGTTTCGACAGAGGAATGGCGCGCAAAGGTAGAGGCTGACCTCAAAGGTGCCCCCTTTGACAAGAAACTTGTCTGGCGCACATCCGAAGGGTTCAATGTGCAGCCCATGTACCGTCGCGAGGACATCGAAGACCTGAAAACAACAGGATCGCTTCCCGGCGAGTATCCCTTTGTACGCGGCACACGCACCGACAACGACTGGCTGACACGCCAGGAGATTCAGGGTGAGACCCCCGAGCAGTGCAATGCCACGGCTCTCGACGTGCTCAAGAAAGGCATCACCTCGCTCGGTTTTAAGATCGAAGGCGAGCCCACCGTCGAGACTCTCGAGACACTCCTGAAGGACATCGATGTTCCCGCTGTGGAAATCAACTTCAGCTGCTGCCCGAAAACAGCTCTGCGCCTGACGCGCGTTCTCGTTGAATTCCTCGGGAAGAAAGGCTGGACAGCCGATTTCCGCGGATCGATCGACTTCAACCCGATGCGCCGCGCCCTTCGTCACGGCGAACCTTTCGCCGGCGATATCGCCGCAATGGCAAAAGAGATGATCGAAGCCGCCGCCGATGTCAAGGGCCTGCGCCTTCTGGCTGTCGACTCCTACGTGCTCTCAAATGCCGGTGCCTATATTTATCAGGAACTCGGCTATGCTCTGAGCTGGGGCGCACAGTGGATGACAATGCTTACCGAGGCCGGTCTCGACGCCGACACAGTGGCAAAGCGCATCAAATTCAATATGGGCGTAAGCTCGAACTACTTCATGGAGCTTGCCAAATTCCGCGCAGCCCGTATGCTCTGGGCCCAGATCGTAAAGAAATATGAGCCCGCCTGCGACTGCAGCTGCAAGATGCACGTCCACGCTATCACCTCGCGCTTCAACCAGACTATCTACGACGCCTACGTCAACCTGCTGCGCAGCCAGACCGAGACAATGTCGGCTGCCCTGGCCGGTGTCGACTCGATAACGACAACTCCGTTCGATGTCTGCTATAAGCCAGCCGATGATTTCAGCGAGCGCATCGCCCGCAATCAGCAGTTCCTTCTCAAGGAGGAAAGCCATCTCGACAAGGTTGTCGATCCCGCCGGCGGCAGCTACTATGTTGAGACTCTCACCGTAGCCATCGCCGAACAGGCCTGGAAAGTATTCCTCGAAGTCGAAGAGAACGGCGGTTTCCTCGCCAACATCGACAACGACAAGATTCAGAGCGTTATCCGCGAGACCTCGGCCAAACGCCACACCGACGTCGCCCGTCGCAAGGAAAGCCTGCTCGGAACCAACCAGTTCCCCAATGTCAACGAAATGGCCGCCGACAAGATCGTCTGCGACGCCGGCTCGAATGCCTGCGGATGCGGCCACGGCGAAGAAGCAGCTTCGGCCAAGGGACTTCCCAACACCCGTGCGGCCAGCGCATTCGAGGCTCTCCGCCTTGCAACCGAACATGCCGAAAAACGTCCGAAAGTGTTCATGCTCACTATCGGCAATCTCGCCATGCGTCTGGCCCGCGCCCAGTTCTCGGGCAACTTCTTCGGCTGTGCCGGTTATCAGATTATCGACAACAACGGCTTCAAGACCGTTGAAGAAGGCGTCGACGCCGCTCTCGCAGCCGGAGCCGACATCGTTGTCCTCTGCTCGAGCGACGACGAATATGCCGAGCTCGCTCCCGCAGCCTTCAAATATCTCAACGGCCGCGCAGAATTTGTCGTTGCCGGCGCTCCCGCCTGCATGGACGACCTCAAAGCTATCGGAA
>DBGBEM010000043.1:0-7261 GCA_048477235.1 Muribaculaceae bacterium
GCCGGAGCCGTCGTGCTTCTTATGGCAATCGTGTTCTTCGCGGCCATGCCAGAGATTTTCGACCGCATAATCCTGGCGCCTACGCGGCCCGATTTCTGCCTCTACGGCCTGCTCGCGTCGCTCGGCTCGCTCCGGGGCATAACCCCCGACTTCAACGCCGATTTCAGCGTCAGCCTCATCAATATCCAGCTTGCCAGCCAGTTCTTTATCCATATATCGACAAGTTTCTGGCTCGCTCTGGTGTTCTCGTTCCCGATAATCATTTATCTTCTCTGGAGCTTTGTTGCTCCCGGCCTGTATGAGCGCGAGAAACGCGGAGCGCGCACGGCTTTCCTGTTCGGCAACGTGATGTTTTTCATCGGGGTGGCGGTCGGATATTTCCTCGTATTCCCGCTGACACTGCGCTTTCTCGCCGGCTATCAGGTCAGCGAGCTTGTTCCGAATCAGATTTCGCTCGATTCCTATATGGACAATTTTCTGATGCTGATTCTCGTCATGGGCATCATCTTCGAACTTCCGCTTCTGGCATGGCTACTGGGGAAAACGGGATTGCTGACGCGCTCGTTCTTCTCGGCCTACCGACGCCACGCCGTGGTCGTGCTGCTTATACTCGCCGCCGTGGTGACCCCGACCGGCGATCCGTTCACTCTTACCGTAGTTTTCCTGCCGATCTACCTTCTCTGGGAGCTTTCGGCACGTTTCGTACCCTCGCGCCGCCATGACACAGCAACAGCTTGACGAACAGTTCATGCGCCGGGCTCTCGAAGAAGCCCGCAGCGCGGCCGAAGCTGACGAGGTGCCTATCGGCGCCGTCGTCGTCAGTCCCAAAGGCGCCATCATCGGACGCGGACACAATCTGACCGAAGCCCTCAACGACGTCACCGCCCACGCCGAGATGCAGGCCATCACGGCGGCCGCCATGCGTCTGGGCGGGAAATATCTGACAGGTTGCACGCTATACGTCACTGTCGAGCCTTGCGCCATGTGTGCCGGGGCAATCGGGTGGGCACAGATAAGCCGCATAGTCTACGGCGCCCCCGACCCCAAACGCGGCTATCGCGTGTTCGCCGCCCGACCGCCATTCCACCCGCGCGCACGCGTCGAAGGAGGCCTGCTTGCCGACGAAGCCACCGCCCTGCTCCGCAGCTTCTTCGCCGCTCGCCGCTGACCCGCGCCCGATTGAGCCTTACACAGTTGTAAATATGGGTTGAAATCTCTAATTCGGATTGCAGTAATATCGCATTTACAACTCGATATATCAGAAAATTGTTGTATCTTTGTAATCAGATAACAAACAAAGGAGTACAGACATGGCACGACCTATCAAAGAGACCCCGATATTAAGGGGTAAGGACGCCGAAAATTTTGCCAAAAGAATGGCGAACCCCGCTTCGGTCAGTAAGGCTGAAAAAGAAGCGGCTAAAAAGGCGTATGAGGCATTCAAAGCCATAAGCACTTTCCCGATGTAATTATGGACTTTGACAAATTCACGTTTCGGCAGATTGATGCCGACACCCGGATAAAGTCATTCGATTGCGGCGATGCCGATTTGAATGACTTTTTGTTTTCTGATGCTATCAATTACTACAAATCGATGATGGCGTTGACCTATCTGCTCGAAGACAACGAAGCCGGAAAAACAGTCGCATACTATAGCCTGCTCAACGACAAGATTGTTTTCGACCCCGATGAAAAGAAATTCTGGAACAGGCTCAACCGCCATGTCGCCAATTCAAAACGGCGCAAGGAATATCCGGCAGTTAAAATCGGGCGTCTCGCCGTATCCGAGGATTACGCAGGCAAACAGATAGGCAGAGCTATTCTATTGCAAGTAAAGCATGTTTTCGCCACTATGCGCCGAAGTGCTTGTCGCTTTATTACGGTTGACGCTTACGCCGCAGCCGTGCCTTTTTACGAGAAATGCGGCTTTATGTTCTTGTCCGAGAAAGACAAACACTCATCCACACGAGCTATGTATTTCGACCTGATCAACTTTCCGGAATCATAAAGCCATTATCTGGATAATAGCCGCAACTACAGCCTAATACCAATTACAATAGGTCTATCGGACTATTTTGGCGATTGATTGCTTCCTGTTCAGCAAGTTCTGAACGGGGACGGCCCGCGCCGAGATTTGGCGGCGCCGCAATTTTTCGCTAACTTTGCGCTGAAATATGGCCTTATGAAGACCGATATTCAATATTATGAGCAACAACAACTTTGCATATAACAACGGGAAGTCCCGCAAGCGCCGCAAGAGCGGCATGGGCCTTATAGCATGGCTCTGGGCCGCTTTCGGAATCCTCATACTGACAATCTTCATTTTCTTTGTGCTCATCTACAACGGAATAATAGGCTATATGCCACCCGTAGAAGAGCTGAAGAACCCGCGCGACCGCTTCGCCTCGATAATCTATTCGGCCGACGGAGAAGAGATAGGCCGCTATTTCCGCGACACCGGGAACCGTGTCTACGCCGACTTCGACGAGATAAGCCCCCACGTGGTCAACGCACTGATTGCCACCGAAGACTCGCGTTTTCTCGAACACTCGGGAATCGACGCCCGCGCGTTCATGCGCGTGCTGTTCAAGACCCTGCTGATGCAGCAGCGCAACGCCGGCGGCGGCTCAACGATAACCCAGCAGCTCGCCAAACAGCTCTACTCGCCGCGCAGCAACGGATTCTTCTCGCGCGCCCTCCAGAAACCTATCGAATGGATGATTGCCGTGAAACTCGAACGTTTCTACAGCAAAGACGAGATTCTGAAAATGTATCTCAACCAGTTCGATTTCCTCTACAACGCCGTCGGAATCAAGAGCGCCGCGATGGTCTATTTCGGGAAAAGCCCCAAAGACCTCAACATTCAGGAGGCGGCTACTCTCGTAGGGATGGTGAAAAATCCGTCATACTACAATCCCGTCCGTCAGAACGAGCGCACGCGCCAGCGCCGCAACGTTGTGTTCGAGCAGATGAAGAAAGCCGGAATGCTGACTCAGGCCGAAGTCGACGAACTGAGCGCTCTGCCTCTCACGCTCAACTTCCATAAGGTCAGTGACCATAAAGAAGGTATCGCTCCATATTTCCGCGAGGAACTGCGCCGTATGTTGCGGGCAAAGAAGCCCGTGCGCGAGAACTACCGCGGCTGGGAGATTGACCGCTTCCTCGAAGACTCAGTCATGTGGGAGACAAACCCGCTTTTCGGCTGGGTCGAGAAAAACCCCAAGCCCGACGGTTCGAAATACGACATCTACAGCGACGGTCTGAAAATCTACACGACTATCGACTCGCGTATGCAGCGATATGCCGAAGAAGCCGTCGAACAGCACATGGGAGGCTACCTTCAGCCGGCCTTCTTCCGCGAAAAACGCGGATCGAAGTCGGCGCCCTACACCTCGAACCGAGTTGAGCTGTCGGAGATACGCCTCAACCACCTTCTGCGCCGGGCGATGGCCAACACTGACCGCTACCGCACCATGAAGAAAGCCGGAGCCACCCGCGCCGAAATCGACAAGGCGTTCAACACACCCCACGAGATGAAGGTGTTCACCTACCACGGTGTCGTCGACACTGTGATGACTCCGATGGACTCGCTGCGATACCACAAGATGTTCCTGCGCTGCGGCTTCATGGCTATCGACCCCACCAACGGACATGTGAAAGCCTACGTCGGCGGCCCCGACTTCTCATATTTCACCTACGACATGGTTTCGACCGGACGCCGCCAGATCGGATCGACAGTGAAGCCTTTCCTCTATGCCTACGCCATGGAAGAGAACTTCACCCCCTGCGACCAGCTTCTCAACGCCCAGCCCGAGCTCCGCGACGAGAGCGGCAACGTCTGGCGGCCGCGCAACTCCGGCCGCGCCCGCGTCGGTTCGATGGTAGATCTGCGGTGGGCCCTCACCCACTCCAACAACTGGATCTCGGCCCGTCTCATATCGCAGTTAGGCCCGGTCAACGTGGCCCGCACGATGCACAATTTCGGCCTGACAGGCCGAATCCAGCCGACGCTGTCGCTCTGTCTCGGCCCTAACGACGTATCGGTCAAGGAGATGGCGGCAGCCTACACGGCGTTCGCCAACAACGGCATGCGTGTCGACCCTATCTTCGTAAGCTCTATCGTCGACTCAAACGGCAACATTATCAGTGAGTTCACGCCCAAGCATACCGAAGTGCTCAGCGAAACGGCCTACTACAGGATTCTGTCGATGCTGCTCAACGTCGTCAACGGCGGTACGGCCCGCAAGCTCCGCAGCGTCTACAATCTCTCAGGCGACATCGGGGGCAAGACCGGAACGACCAACTATAACGCCGACGGATGGTTCATGGGCTTCACCCCCCAGCTCGTGGCCGCCACATGGGTTGGAGGCGAAGAACGCTACATCCACTTCAATACGATGGGCTACGGACAGGGTTCGGCAATGGCGCTCCCTATCTATGGCCTTTTCATGAAGAAGGTGCTGGCTGACAAGTCGCTCCCCTACGACCCGAACGCCAAGTTCGAGTTCCCGACCGACATAAGCCTATGCACGAAGGAATATTTCGGCGGCACGGGCTACACGTCTGACCCCGGTTACTCGTCGGGCGGCGGCTCGGAAAGCGACGCTGCCGAAGAAGAATCTATCGAGGGTATCTTCGACTGACGCCGATGACCGCCCCGAGAAAGCCCGCATTAGCCGCCCTGACAGCTGTCGCGGCCACCTTGGCGGCATATACGCTGCTCTTCGGGGTTCAACGCGCTCTCTTCATCGCCGTCTATGCTCCTACCATAGGTGCTCGATTCACCGAATTTCTCGCAGCCATGGGCCACGGCCTCGCCATGGATCTTTCAATGGCGGCCTACCTCACGGCTATTCCCGCCCTGACAGTCATCGCAGCAGTCTGCGGCGCCCGACGAGCGGCATCGGTAATACTCCGAAGCTACTCGTGGATTGCGGCAACACTTTTGTCACTCATTTTCATCGCCGACACGGTTCTCTACAGCTACTGGGACTTCCGGCTCGACATGACCCCGCTGTTCTACTTCTTCAGCTCGCCGAAGGCTGCTATGGCCTCGGCTCCGTGGTGGCAGGCGGCGCTCGCAGCGGTCGGCGTCGCCGTCGTGACCACTCTCATCGGCGTTTTCCTCTCGGCTGTCTATCGACTCGCTCCGTTGCCGCAACGCGGCAAAGCGGGAGCGATAGCGGTCGCCACGGTCGCGGCTGCCGCTCTCTTCATCCCTATCCGCGGAGGGTTCGGGGTGTCGACAATGAACCTCAGCCGCGCCTATTTCAGCGCCAACCAACGCCTGAATCACGCAGCGGTCAATCCGGCGTTCTCGTTGCTCTACTCGCTTAGTCATCAGAACAATTTCAGCGAACAGTTCCGCTTTTTCGCCGACGACGAGGCTGCCCGCATTGTCAGTGAATCGCGCTCGGCCGCTATTCCCTCCGACAGCGTCGGTCTGAGCCTCGCGACGCCGCGTCCCGACATCTATATAATCATCCTCGAAAGCTTCTCGGCCCATGTCGTCGGCTCGCTCGGCGGCGAAACAATAGCTGTCGGACTCGATTCGATCGCTGCGTCGGGAGCTTCATGGCAGCGTTTCTATGCCTGCTCGTTCCGCACCGACCGCGGCCTTACCTCGATCCTCAGCGGCTTCCCGGCCCAGCCGACAACGAGCGTCATGAAAAGCGTCGAGCGCGCCGAGAATCTCCCGTCGATAGCCCGAGAGCTCAGAAAAGCGGGCTACGCCACTCGCTACTATTACGGCGGCGACGCCAACTTCACCAATATGATGGCATATCTCGTGGCCGGAGGATATGACCGGGTTGTCAGCGACCGCGACTTCCCTATATCGGAGCGCCGGGGCAAATGGGGAGCCCACGACCACATCGTGGCGGAGCGGGTGCTTGCCGAGCTTCCCACAGGTTCCGATGCACCGCGCCTGACAGTGTTCCAGACATCGAGCTCCCACGAACCTTTCGAGGTTCCTTACGCCAATCAGCGCTTCGCCGCCAATCCGCGCGCCAATTCAATCGCCTATACCGACTCGGTCGTGACAGCAACCGTCAATGCCATAAACGGCAGGGAACGTCCGTCGCTTGTCGTCATCGTCCCTGACCACTACGGCACATGGCCCATGCGCGAATCGCTGCCCGACCTTGTCGACCGCCATCATTCTCTGCTGATAATGACCGGAACGGCCCTGCGCGGAGTGCCCTGCGCTCCGACGACTGTCGCATCGCAGATCGACATCGCACCTACCCTGATGGAGCTTCTCGGCCTGTCGGCCGACACATTCCCCTACGGCGTCAGCCTCATCGATCCGTCAGCTACGCATACGGCATGGATAACCGAGCCTGAAGAGGTTGCCCTCGTAGGGCCCGACGGCCGAAAGGCCACATTCAATGTCGGCAGTGAGACAATCGAATCAGGCTCCGATCCGCAACTGGCCAGATGGCTGAAAGCGCGCCTGCAGCAACTCTACACCGATCTCGACAAACTGCGCCGAAAATGATAGAAACCCTTAACGGCCTCGACGCCGACCTTCTGCTATGGTTCAACGGCTGTCACACGGCATTTGCCGACAGCTTTTTCTGGATGATCAGCGCCAAACTGACATGGGTGCCGTTTTATCTCGTGCTTGCCTATGCCCTGTTCCGCCGCTACGGCCCTAAAAACGCTTTTATATGGCTCGTTGCTGCCGGACTGACTATTCTGATCGCCGACCAGCTCTGCGCGTCGGTTCTGCGCCCCGTGTTCGAGCGCATGAGGCCGTCGAACCCCGACAATCCGCTGAGCGCCGCCGTAACCGTCGTCAACGGCTACCGTGGCGGGCGCTACGGATTTCCGTCGTGCCACGCAGCCAACACATGGGCATTGACAGCGCTGCTCATCCCCGTGCTGCGCAACCGCCGGGCCACGGCTTCGCTGATTCTCTGGGCCGTGCTCAACTGCTGGTCGAGAATGTATCTCGGCGTCCATTATCCGGGCGACATACTCGCCGGCACCGTTGTCGGCGTCGCGTCGGGACTGCTTGTGTTGAGCGCCACACGCCGCTACTGCCCAGCCGCAGCGGCCGAAAACAACGGCGGCCACGCTGCCGTTCCGGTAGCGCTGGCCGCCACTATAGCCGTAATAGCCGTTATATCGGCCTGCGGCTGAAAATTACTTTGAAGTCTTTTTGAGCTTGAAGCCTGCGGTAAGGCCCTCGTAATTATCGAGAAGCTTGGTCATACTGCCTATTGTGCCGCCGGTCATGCTGCCGACGAACTTAGCT
>DBGBEM010000044.1:0-1871 GCA_048477235.1 Muribaculaceae bacterium
ATCCTAAAGCGGCCTGATGGTCGGCTGCATACTCGTAGAGGAAGTTCCCGGTGTCGATGAGCCAGCCGATGTTGGTTGTGTCGGCGTCGGCGATGTCGCAGTAGAGGCGTCGGATTTTCTCGTTGTTTTCGGCGCCGCCGAGCTGAAGCGTCTGGATCTGGCGCTCTACTACGGCGTAGAGTGTGTCGTTGTCAGCGGCGAGGTTGCGGTCAACTTCGGCGAGGGTCGAGATTGCCTCCCCGACCTCCTTGCGCTTGCTGATTCCGTCGAGCAGTTTCTCTTTGGCGTTGAGCTCTTCGTATTTCGCGATGGCCTCGTCGATCTTTCCGGCCTGAACGAGCTCGATTATCTCCTGCTCGACAGGCGAGATCTCCGACAGGTCGATTCGGGCGAATCGGTCGACGTAGTTGTCGAGGTTCTCGAGCTGGCGCCCGTATTCCTGCTCAAGCTGCTCGAGCCGCTCGATATATTCTTTCTGCTGAATCTTGTTTTGGTCTTTCAGTCGTTTTAGCTCGTCCTGAGCTTTCCGATACTGTCGGGCATAGCGTTCGCCCGAGTTCTTATAATACGTGTCTTTGAGCTGCTTGAACATATTCGAGCGGCACATGACAATCATGAAAGGTGCCGTCGGGTTGAGATTCCACTGGTCAAGAGCGTCCTTATTGAAGATTTCGTAGCCCTCCTTTTCGATTCGGCGCACGTTGATTCTTTCTCCGGGTTTCAGCGTCAGGAACTCGAGCCGGAAATTTCCGTTGCGGTCTGATGCCGTGCTCTGGGCCGGATAGACCTGCAGCTCGACACCGGCCAATGCCGTTTTCTTGGCTTTTCCTTTATATTCACGGACAACGCCCGTCTGCACCGTCTTGGCGCCGACGGCAAGCGCCGACAGAAGCAGAATTGTGGCGATGATGATGTTTTTCATGGCGTTTTTTATCGATAGTCAGTAGCAAAGTTACGAATTAATGCCAGCCAAATATAGGCCAAATGTCGGGGGCGGATTATTTCACGGCGATCTTTACCGAGCGGGTTGCACCCGACAGAATATAAACGCCCGGAGCAAGCACAGAGCTGTCGAACTCTTCTCGTCCGGCAACGAAGCTTGCGACTTCGACGCCTGAGATATTGACCACCGATATGCGCTCGCCACCGGCGAACCGATCGGCTTCGACGGTGCTGATTCCGGCTTCAGGCACAGTTGTCACTTTCACGGCGTCAAGCGCCATTGCGTTACCCATATATCCCGAAAATCTGAAGGCGAGCCTGATGTTTTTACCGGAATAATCATCGAGGCTCACCTCGTTGTCGCGGAAGTTGCGGCTATAGTATTTGCTCATCAGTTCGTCGAGCGTGTATCCCTGCCAGAGGTCGAACACATCGTAGATCTCATCCCAGTCGTCGGCATCGTCAGCTCTGGCCATGACTTTCAGAGTTGTCGCCGGCACGCGTTCCTTGAAATCAAGAGGATCGGAGGTGAAATCAAGATATTCGTTCGAACAGTTGTAGAGAAACATAGGAACATAGCTCAGCCCGAATGTCAGCTGCGGATTCGAGCCAAGCTCTATCGGTGGTGTGACAAGCCATTCGTCCTGACTGAGTTCGATGCGCTTGCCGTCGCCATCGGTATAGCTTGCCTGATAAATCAGAGCCATCTTGTCTCCGTCGAGCGGCTTCGGAAAATCTTCGGGAGCGGAAGCAACACGCCAGCTGAACACACCGTCTTTAAGTGTGGCCATCTCGGTGGTGGAATTGATGACTTCCCATCCGGCGGGAAAAGCGTCGGCCGAACTGAAATTCTCGTAAAGCACCGTTGAGGGTTCCTGAGCACTGCCGGTGACCACGGCTGCCGACATTGCGGCAACAAGGAGTAGATG
>DBGBEM010000045.1:0-14665 GCA_048477235.1 Muribaculaceae bacterium
GCACCAGACCATAAAAATTTTAGTTTTCATGATGAGATTAGAATAATTGGAAATAAATAGTTGACTAACTGTCCGGCAAAATTACACAAAATTTCACCAACGACCCAACCCGCGCCGAAAATTTCAGAACGTCTGAAGCCATATGCCAATGAAAACAATTGCCACCGGGAGCATTGTTTCTCTCGGTGGCTTATATTGTCATTCACTCATTTGTCTTTATATACTCGGGAGGGACCGGATAGATGACAGGGATGGTATATGTCACCCTTTTAGGAGTCCCGAGCTGTTTTCCCGGCTCAAATTTGCCTAATTTTTTTATCGCTTCAATGGCGGCTTTAAGGTAATCATCGGGCACTGACCGGTTTCTAATCACCTTAATTGAGCTGGTATCTATCTGACCGTTTTTTGAAACAGAGAAACTGACAGCGGCACGGCCTTTGACCGATTCCTGACTAAAAGGAGCGGTTTCTGAAATAATGGTATATAGGTCGCTCAATAAGCCTTTGTCACCACCATTTAAATAATGAGGCGGCAGATCGACGCTTGCATACCCCGACTCGCCCACACTGAAATTCTGTGCGAACGCCATGCACGACTGAACGATAATCAATAAAACTAAAAATAACTTTTTCATATTATGGTATAAGGTTTCTTATTTTTCCAAAATGTCGCGGAGAGACCGAAACCTTTCCGACGGCAAAGGTAGCAGGGGAAGCTACCCTTTGTGGATGCACAAGATAATAAACATTCCTGAACTCCACAAAATTCCGGCACGCCATTCCATTAAAAAGTTTTATAGATAAAACAGTAAGTATTTGTGCATTTTATGTAGGGCTGCACCATGGTGCAGCCGTCAGAGCGACTGCTGACAACTAAATTGGCCGGATGCTCCATGGAGCATCCCTACATGTCGAAATGCATATTTACTTTGTGTGTGAACTATAATTTACTGTATTTTACCTCATCCGGCAGCATATCCTGACCGCTCTGAAGCCCAGGCGAAATTATGAAGTATTTCAACGTTCATGAATTTGGGATTTTTTCGTAATTTTGCGGAAAATGAAACAGATCTGCTATCCCGACAATTTTTCGACCGACGGACGCCGCGCGTCGTTCTTCCTCGCTGTTGAAGAGGTTGTGGCGCGCCGCTATGCCGCCGTCAGCGACGACGACTATTTCTTTCTGTGGCAGGTGCCACCGACGGTTGTCGGCGGCCGCAATCTATGGCTCGACGTGGAGGTGGATCTCGACTACTGCCGCAGCCACGGCATTGACGTCATCCGGCGCCGCAGCGGCGGAGGCGCCATCTATGCCGACATGAACAACGTTATGTTCGGCTATATAACCGGAGGCGACGAGGTTGTCACGACCTTCGCCCGCTTCACGGCCATGGAGGCCGAACTGCTGCGCAGCTTAGGGCTCGACGCTTCGTCGACGACGCGCAACGATGTGCTCATCAGCGGCCGCAAGGTGTCGGGCTGCGCTTTCCTCCATGTTCCGGGGGCCAACATCGCCCACGGCACGATGCTCTACGACACCGACGCGGCGGCCATGCGCGCCGCGCTGACCCCCTCGCGCGCCAAGCTGCTGTCGAAAGGGGTGACGTCGGTCGAAAGCCGCGTGACAACAATCCGCCGCGAGCTTCCCGGGCTCTCGCTCGAAGAATTCAAGCGCCTGACTATCGAACGGCTGACCGACGGCAAACTCGTGCTCACCGACGACGACATGGCCGACGTTCTCGCCACTCAGAAACGCTACCACGAGCCGCAGTGGGAGGCTCCGCGCCGCGGACGCCATGCCGGCGCACCCTCCGTAAGAAAGCGCATCGAGGGGGTCGGCCAGTTCGACATAGCTGTGGCCACAGGCGCCGACGGCCTGATAACCGGAGTGACACTCGGAGGCGACTTCTTCACAACCGGGCCGCTCCAGCCCGTGCTCGACTCGCTCTGCGGGCTGCCGCGAACCCGCGAGGCAATCGCGGCCGCGCTCCCCGAGCCCGCGCCGATAGCGGGGCTGACACGCGATGCCCTGGCCGAGCTTATAGCCGATAACAGTTAATCCGATTATATCATACCAAAAATCAATCAGCAACATGAAAAAACTGATCGTCATCGCAGCAGCCGCTGCCGCAACAGCAGCCCTGCTCCTGTCGTGCTCGTCGAAAAAGACAGCCGAAGCCGCCTCCGAAGAGCGCGATTCGACATGGACAACCGTCAACCACCCCGACTGGAGCCGCAACGCCGTCATCTATGAGGTCAATATGCGCCAGTATACCGACTCGGGCACCGTGGCCGAATTTGCCAAACAGCTGCCGCGCCTCAAGGAGCTCGGCGTCGACATCCTCTGGTTCATGCCCATCAACCCCATCAGCGAGAAAGACCGCAAGGGAAGCCTCGGCAGCTACTATGCCGTCAAAAATTATAAAGAGTTCAATCCCGAATACGGAACGCTCGACGAATTCAAAGAACTCGTCAAGCAGGCCCACGACATGGGCATGAAGGTCATTCTCGACTGGGTGCCCAACCATTCGGGCCGCGACAACGTATGGGTCACCGAGCATCCCGACTGGTATGAGCGCGACGAACAGGGCAACATGAAGGGCGTCTACGACTGGACCGACGTCTACGTGTTCGACTACTCGAACCCCGAGATGCGCAAAGGCATGATCGACGCCATGAGCTTCTGGCTCAAGGATGTCGATGTCGACGGCTTCCGCTGCGACGTTGCCATGGAGGTTCCGACCGATTTCTGGAACGAGTGCCGCAAGGCTCTCGAAGGGGTGAAGCCCGACATGTTCATGCTCGCCGAGGCTTCGGTGCCCGAGCTTGAGAAAGAAGCTTTCGACATGGCCTACAACTGGCCGATGAAAGACCTCTTCAACGAGATCGCCGCCACCGCCGGTCAGAACACCTATAAGAACGACAAGGGGGAATCGCGCACCTACGCCGTCAAACACGCCGCAGCCATCGACTCGCTGCTCGCCGACCAGGCCAAGAACTATCCCAAGGATTCCTACATGATGAACATGGTCACAAACCACGACCTCAACTCATGGGAAGGCACCGAGTTCCAGCGCCTCGGCAACCTCACCGACGCTTTCGCCGTTCTGAGCTACACACTCCCCGGCATGCCGCTTATCTATACAGGTCAGGAGACAGGCCTCAACCGCGCCTTCAAGTTCTTCGACAAAGACAAAGCTCCCGAATGGGAACCGCGCAACAAATATTTCGACTTCTACAAGAAGCTGAACACCCTCAAGCATGACCAGAAGGCCCTCCGCGCAGGCGTCGAAGGCGGTGAGCTTATCAGCTACAAGATGACAAGCCCCGACATCTACGCCTTCTCACGCGAGAAAGACGGCTCGAAAGTCGTTGTTGTCGTCAACCTCGGCAAAGAAGCCGCCGAAGTGAAAGCCGCCGGCAATGACCTTCCCGCCCTCGACAACATGACCGACTTCTTCAAAGGCGCAGCCGCCGAGATGCCGGCAACCCTCAACCCGGGCGAATATCGCGTATTCACCGGCAAATGATCTGTGAAATAACCGACCTTGCTCAGCCCGGTCTCGAGGTTTTCGCCTCGATGACCGAGGCTGAGCTTCGTAACAGGCTCGACCCCGGCCGGGGAATTTTCATTGCGGAATCGCCGAAGGTCATACGCCTCGCGCTCGAAGCAGGGCTTGAACCTACGGCGCTTCTTTGCGAGCGGCGCCATATCGAGGGGGACGCCGCCGCGATAATAGCCGCCTGTCCGCCGGAGATGCCCGTATTCACCGGCGAGCGCGAGCTGCTGGCCCGGCTCACCGGCTTCACTCTGACGCGCGGCGTTCTGTGCGCCATGCGCCGTCCGCCGCTCCCCTCGCTCGAAGTCCTCTGCGAGGATGCACACCGTGTGGCAGTGCTCGACGGCGTTGTCGACTCTACGAACATAGGAGCCATATTCCGCTCGGCGGCCGCCCTCGGCGTCGATGCTGTCGTCGTGACGCCGACGAGCTGCGATCCGCTGAACCGGCGCGTAGTCAGAGTATCGATGGGAACAGTGTTTCAGGTTCCATGGACCGAAGCGGCGGATGCCCCGGCGCGACTCAGCGCTCTGGGTTTCACCACAGTGGCCCTCGCCCTGACCGACAAATCGGTCAGCATCGACGATCCCGTCCTCACCGGTCACGACCGCCTCGCCCTCATTCTCGGCTCGGAGGGCTGGGGACTCGACGCCGACGTCATCGCCGATGCCGACTTCACCGCCCGCATCCCGATGGCCCACGGTGTCGACTCGCTCAACGTCGGCGCTGCCGCCGCCGTCGCCTTCTGGCAGCTCCGCCGACGCTGACAATATAAATACATCATCATTTCTTACTATGGAAACTAACGAGATGGGGGGCCGTCTGTCGGATGTCGCATCAACTGTCAAGGATTACCTGACAGTTCGATTGGAAGAAAATAAACTCAAATTTATGGCGGCGTTGGTTACCGGGGAGTGTCTGCTTCAGAGCCGAACTTGATCCCATGCCTGACCCTGCACGATATGTCATGTAATTATCGAAGCACAGATACGTTATGACCACTATTCCGGCTAAGTCAAACCATGCCCGGCCTGACGACGGAGCCATGGCGACATCCCAGATTCTGGCGGCAATACAGGCAAGTCCGACAATCAATAATGTCAGAAATATATTACGCTTTACTCGGTTGCTGATCTGCATGACTTATCAGTAGCTGAACGACGAGCCGCCGACAAATTCGCGCAGAAGCGAGGTCGGAGGTATCATATAAGGCTCTATGGGCGCAAACGGTTCGAGGAAGCGCATAAGGCGCCATGCCTCGCCATATTCGGGAACGTCGTGAGGCACACGTTTCAGCAGCTCCATGGCATATTCCTTCAGCACAGCCACCTCGAAGAGCAACGACGAGTTGAACATGGCGTCGGCGTTCTCCTGATAGGGGAAAATCCATCTTTCTTCGCCGCGGCGCACACTGGGCCACCGGCGGATTGTCTCGACGGCCGACACTCCGCGATATTTGTGGTCGCGGACAATCCGGCGCAGCAGGCGGTTGTCGCTGGTCGGAATCCAGTTGTGGTCATCAATGGCGAGAGTGGTAAGCGCCGAGACGTAGATATGGTATTTCTTCGAGTCGTCGACAAACTTCGTCAGCTCGGGGTTCAGGCCGTGGATTCCCTCGATGAGCAAAATGGTGCCCTCTTCGAGACGGATCCTGTTGCCTGTATACTTACGCGTTCCCGATGCGAAGTCGTAGGTCGGCAGATCGACTTCCTCTCCGCGGATTAAGGCGTTGAGGTCGCGGTTGAATGTCTCGAGATCGAGGGCGTAAAGCGATTCGAAATCGTAATCGCCCGAAGCGTCGCGCGGAGTGTTGACGCGGTCGACGAAATAGTCGTCGAGCGAGATCATGCGCGGTTTAAGCAGATTCGTCATCAGCTGCACACCAAGGCGCTTTATGAACGTGGTCTTGCCGCTCGACGAAGGCCCGGCGATGAGCACAACCGACATTCCGCGATGATAGCGTTCGGTTATCTCGTCGGCGATGCGGCTGATATATTTGGTGTGGACAGCTTCGGCGACATTTATAAGCCGGGCTGAATCGCCGCGCTCGACAGCGAGATTGACTTCGCCGACATTCCTCACTCCGATGACATTGTTGAAGCGCAGATAGCGCGTGAAGGCGTCGTACATCTTGTCGGCCACCACACCGGGCGCAAGCTTCGACGGATCGGCGCTGTCGGGCCCCATCAGCAGAAACCAGTCTTTATAAGGCACAAGATCGAACACGCCGAGCATTCCGGTCGACGGCACGAGATTGCCGTAGTAACTGTCACAGAGCCGGCCGAGACGGTAATAGACCGTGTAAAGCTCATGGGTTGTCGAAAGCAGTCTCACTTTGTCGTTGAGCCCCTGACGGCGGAAGATTTCGATTGCGTGGGAAGTCAGCCGTTCCTTGCGTTCGAAAGGAATGTCGGCGGCCACAAGCTCGCGCATCTTGTCACGCAGCCTGTCGAGCAGCTGCAACGAGAAATCGGGGCCCTTAAAAATCCGGCAGTAATAGCCGCCGCCGAGCGAGATCTCGATTCTGAGACGTGCGCCGGGATAAAGCTCGTCGAGCGCCTTGTAGAGCAGCATACAAAGCGACCGCGTATAGCAGCGGTAGCCCGAAGGAGAATCGGTTCCGAGAAATTCGACCTGCTTCGGCGCGAAGACCGGATAGCGCAGATCTTCGGTCTTGTTGTTGACACGCGCACAGACAGGGTTGAGACCGTTCATGCGTCCTTCGAGGCGGCGGAAAATGTCGAGAAGTGTCTCGCCTCCCGATATGTCGACATATTCGTCGAGATTCTTGCAATAGATTTTCAGGGTGTTGCTCATGGCTGTCTTAAAGGAGAGATTCGTAAAGGCTGATATATCGGTCGGCCACACTGTCGGCTCCGAAGCGGCTCCCCACACTGTCGTGGAGAGCACGGCGGTCAACCTTCTGGCCGAGAGCCCATATAATTCCGTTGGCGAAGTCTTCGACATCGCCGCTGCGCGCGATATAGCCGTCTTTGAGATGGGTTACTATGTCAGCCTGGCCTCCGTTGCCGAACGTGACCGGCAAGCAGCCCGAGGCCTGCCCTTCTATGAGAGTTCCGGGGAGTGTCTCGTAGCGCGAGGTCGACAACACAGCCACCGATGAGGCATATAACTGGCGCAGAAGGCGCGGATCGTCGACGCGACCCATGTTGAGCACTGCGAAACGGAGGCGATCGAGAATCGACTTATCGCGTATGTCGCCGAAAAGTATGACTCCGGTATTGATTCCGATTTCGGGATTGTTGTCGAAAAGCAGGTTAAGAGCATCGATAAGGGTGTCGAGCCCCTTGATTGGATCGTCAAGGCGAGCGGCGCCGAAAATCAGGCGCCGGCGGTCCGGGATGGGATCGAAACGCGGAAAATCGTCGATTGGCTCGGTCATGAACGACTCGATAGGGAAAGCGTTGGGAATCACCGTCACCGGCATATCCTTCATCAAAGACGACGAACGGGCGCGTTCGGCCGCCCAGTTGCTGACAGCCACGAAATGAACCGGCACCTCGTCGTAGAGAATCTTCTTATGGTGCCATACCCTGTTGCTCAGGTCTGAAGGATTGTCGGATTTCAGGAACGGACAGCAGCCGCAACTGTCGTGGAAACGTGCGCACTCGTATGCGTGATGACAGATTCCGGTCATTGTCCACATATCGTGCATAGTCCATACGATCGGCTTTCCCAGCGCGGCAATGCGGCGGATTCCGTCGAGCGAGAGCAGCCCCTGGTTTATCCAGGACAGATTGATGACATCGGCGCCGGTCACCCACGGATGGCGCCAGAGCGGCATTCCGCGGTCAGCTACCGACACTTTGAAAAGGTCGCCGCGGTTGAAATCGTTCTTCGCCAGTATTCCGAGGCGCTCGAGGGTGAAATTCCATCCGCGGGAAAAACGCGAGCCCATCACCGCAACCTTATCGCTGTCGCTGTATTTGGTATAGACGATCATTCTGGCGTCTACCCCTTTGGCGTTCAGGGCCTGCATGAGGCGCCACGTTACAACACCGGCCCCCCCGAGCAGATCGCTGTGGCTGATAAAAGTTACTTTCAATGGTTTTTTATCGTTGCTCATTTTTTTCTGACAGTGTCGTTGGCCTGAAGGCTGTTAAGTTCCCTGAGGTTTATCTCGGAGGTGACATTGACAATATCGATCGACTTCAGCCTCAGCCGTGCCTTGAGATATTCGACAAACTTGGCGCGCTCCTGAACCGACATCGGACGCACGAAGCTTACCATGGCGACATTGACGGTGTCGAGCCGACGGCTGCTGACAGCTCCGAAAACCGAACGCGTAACGGCAATATCGCGCACCTGCGGGAACAGCACTTTCAGCTCGGGAGCTATCGTGGCGCCCACGCTGTCGGCTGCGGTCTGGAGCGCGGCTGCCGAGCGGAGCGAGTCGATCGACTGCTGCTGACGCATGATAGTGGCCTGAGCCAGACGGAAAATATCATCGGCGCTCGTTGCGGGCGCACCCGACAGGGCCTCACCTCCCTGAATTATGTTGAGCCGCGCCCCGGCGAGTCCGTAATGGCGGAGCTGGGCACTGAGGGCGAGTTTCAGCGAATCGGCGGGAAGAAGGCGCCCGATAAGAGTAACGTTGATAACCCGCTGGCCATTGACAACGGTAGCCGACTGACTGACAACCTGTGTTCCGTCGAAATGGAATTCCTCTGTCACAAACCGGTTTACTTTCATCTGATAGGAGCTCTGGCGCAGCATGGAGTAGGTCATCCATATACTCGGCAGCAAAACAACTACAGCCAGTCCGTAGACCCACCGGCGCACCCTGCGCGAACGGTCGGCGTTGACAGTGGCGTCAGGCTGATAGTGCATCAGTTTGACGCCGATAAACGTTGCCAGAGCTATATAGACCGAATTAATGACAAACAGATAGAGGGCGCCGAAAAAATATTGGGCCTGGGCTGTGGCGAGGCCATAGCCTACGGTGCAGAGCGGCGGCATGAGGGCCGTGGCGATGGCCACACCCGGCAGCACATTCCCCTTGCTTTTCGACCCCACGGCAAGTATTCCGGCGGCACCGCCGAAAAAGCCGATCAGAACGTCGTAGATTGTCGGCGACGTGCGCGCCAGCAGTTCGCTGTGTCCCTCGCTGACGGGCGAGATAAGGAAATATATGGCCGAGGTCAGGATGCTGACCAGCGCAGCTACTCCCAGATTGCGCAGCGACCGCTTGATAAGTTCGAAATCACAGACTCCGACCCCGAGACCGATTCCGACGATAGGGCCCATGAGCGGCGAAATGAGCATGGCGCCTATAATGACGGCGACAGAATTGGTGTTCAGTCCGAGCGACGCTATGAAGATTGCCGTTATCAGCACCAGTGTGTTGCTGCCGCGGAACGACACGCCTTCGCGGATAGCGGCCTCTGCCTCGGCCTGCGGCACGAGGAAACCGTTAAGCGAGAAATATGAGAATATTGCTTTTTTCAGTGACTGTAACGCTTGTTTCATATCAGGAACGGGAAGGAATGAGGTTATGCAGCGAGATATGCTCTATTCTCATGGCTACGGCGACAAACACCGCCAGCAGGGCCGTGCGCACCGTCAGGTCGAGCCAGCGGATGTCGGTCGTGACGGCCACAGCTACGCCCCAGAAGAGCATCGCTGTAAGGAAAACACCGGCGAGACGCCTGACGTTGTATCCGATAGGAAATTTTTTATGGCCTACAACCCACGAAACAACCATCATGACCGCATAGCAGCACAACGCCGCGACAGCGCATCCCATATATCCCATGTGAGGCACCAGCACTACGTTGAGCACCACAGTGACGACAAGCCCCAGCAGCGAGAACCACATTCCCCAGATCGTCTTGTCGGTCAGCTTATACCACAGCGACAGATTGAAAAACACTCCGAAGAAGAATTCTGCTATCATTATCAGCGGAACAACCTTCAGTCCGCTGAAATAGCGCGGCGATATGAAATATTTCAGGATGTCGATATAATACATGACCGCCAGAAACAGAATCATGGCGAAGACAACGAAATAGCGCATGGCGTCGCGATAGCTCTGCATACGGTCGTCGCCGGCCTCCTTGTTGCGGGCGAAGATAAACGGCTCGTAGGCGAACCTGAACGCCTGTATAAACATCACCATCACAATGGCGACCTTATAGTTGGCGCCATAGATTCCGAGGCCAGTCATGGCATCGGCTTTGTCGGCAACAAGAAGAGGATAGAGAATCTTGTCGATGGTCTGGTTCATTATTCCGGCCACGCCCAGAACCAGCAGCGGCCAGGAATAGACGAGCATACGGCGCCAGAGGGCCGCGTCGAAACGCCAGCGGAATCCGCGCAGCTCGGGAATCAGCAGAATAAGCATCGCCAGACTCGATACGAGATTGGCCAGGAATATATAGCCGATTCCGAATCCGGGCGTATAACACCATCCGACCAGCGACGGAGCCACGGCATAGACCTTCGGGCACAGCAGAATCCAGAACAGGTTCAGGCCGATATTCAGCCCTATGCCGACGAGCTTCAGCGACGCGAAACGCATCGGACGCCTCATGCGCCGCAGATAGCTGAACGGTATGGCCGTAAAGGCGTCGGCGGCTACGGCGACCGCCATCATCGCGATATATTCGGGATGGGCCGCGCATTCGAGCGCTCCGGCTATCGGGCGGAGAAACAGAAGAACCAGCGCGAGAAACAGCGTCGAGGTCGTCGCCAGCGAAATCAGCGATGTCGAATAGACGAGCGTCGCGTCGGAATAGTCGTCGTGGTTGCTGAACCGGAAAAAACCGGTCTCCATCCCGTAGGTAAGGATTATAAGAGCCAGAGCGACAATAGAGTAGATATATGTCACAACGCCATATTCGGCAGCGGCGAACATGACGGTGTAGAGCGGAACCAGACACCAGTTCAGGAAGCGCCCGACTATGCTGCTGACGCCATAGATGGCGGTGTCTTTAAGAAGCGATTTAATTCCGGCCATAGCAGATCATAATTGGTCGAGCGGCAATTCCTGCTGCCCGTCGGGAGCACTGCGGCGCGCCCCTAAATGGGCGTAGGCCAGCGGAGTGACTTCGCGGCCGCGCGGAGTGCGTCTCAGAAAGCCCTCCTTTATGAGATAAGGTTCGTAGACTTCCTCGACGGTGCCGGCGTCTTCGCCCATCGCCGTCGCGATAGTCGAAAGCCCGACAGGGCCGCCCCCGAATTTGTCGATTATCGTTTTCAACAGCTTCGTGTCGGTCTCGTCGAGACCGTGGCTGTCGATATGAAGAGCCTCGAGGGCATAGCGCGCTATGGCGGGATCGATGACCCCCGATCCTTTCACCTGGGCGAAATCGCGCACGCGCCTCAGAAGCATATTGGCTATTCGCGGCGTGCCGCGCGACCTCATGGCTATTTCATGGGCCGCCTCGCCGGTGCATTTTATCTCGAGAATACGCGCCGACCGCAGTATAATGCGCTCGAGAATCTCGTGGCTGTAATATTCAAGATGGCTCTTGATTCCGAAACGTGTCAGCATCGGCTTCGTCAGCATTCCCGAACGTGTGGTGGCACCTATGAGGGTAAACGGTTCGAGCGTGAGCTGCACTGTGCGCGCGCCCGGCCCTTTGTCGATCGTTATGTCGATCCGAAAATCCTCCATGGCGTTATAGAGATATTCCTCGACTATGGGACTCAGGCGGTGGATCTCATCGATAAAAAGAACGTCGTTGCGCTCCAGCGATGTCAGAATTCCGGCCAGATCGCCCGGCTTGTCAAGAACAGGGCCCGATGTCACCTTGAAGCCCACTCCAAGCTCGTTGGCGATTATTCCGCTGAGAGTGGTCTTGCCCAGGCCCGGAGGCCCGAACAGCAGCAGATGATCAAGAGCTTCGCCGCGCATACGGGCGGCTGTCACAAACACTTTCAGATTGTCGACAACCTTCTCCTGACCGGCGAAAGCACTGAACGACAGCGGACGCATGGCGCGCTCGATCTCTTTTTCAGAACTGCCGGCGACCTGGCCGGCAGCATTGCGTATGTCGAAATCTTCACTCATTTCTTAGGTGGATTGGCCCTTAGCAGGCTGTTGACACGATCGGCCACGGTGCGCGGCGAAATACCGGCGAGACAGAGGTAGTCGCCGCGGCGGCACGTCTTGTTGCCGAAAATCGAACACGGACGGCATTCAATGGCAAGCTGCACGGCATTCGCCTCGTCGGCGCCGAAGGCGCTGAAGCCGCAATAGGGATGGGTGGCGCCCCAGATGCTGACGGTCGGCGCTCCGACAAGGGCGGCAAGATGCATATTGGCCGAGTCCATGGCCACCACTGCGTCGACATGGCTCAGCAGGGCCAGTTCGGCGGCAAGTCCGCCGCCGTTTCCGGCCAGCGAGGTTGTGCGTTCTATCGTGGCGCCCCACTTGTCGAGCTGTGCTTCCTCGGAAGCGCCTGCGCCAAGCAGAAACACTCTGACGTCGGGATTGTCGTCGACAATCATGCGCAGGACTTTCTCCATCAGCCCGGCAGGATAGATTTTGCCCGAATATTTGGCAAACGGCGCCACAGCGACCCAGCGCTCGCCCCGACGCTTCGGCTCGGAAAGAATGGCATAGCGTTCGGCCGGCGCCCCTTCGGGCGGGAAAAGCGAAACGAACGGCCCGGGAGCGTGCAGCCCCAACGCCGTGATGACATCGGCATAACGCTCGAGCATCGGGCGAAGCGGAACAAGCACCTTGTTGTGGCGGCGCGTCAGAGCCCGACGATGGGAGCGCGACTTGTCGAGACTCACAACCTTCAGTCCGTCGTGACGCGCAAACCAATCGATCACGCGTGTCCGCAGAACAGAATGGAAATCAGCCACTGCGTCGAAATCGAACTTCGACGAAAGATGGTCATAGAGACGCTTCAGGCCTGTCAGCCCTTCATAATCGGCCGGATCGAAAGCGAACACCGTCAGATTCTCGGGGGGATTGACAAACATCTTGGCCATATGGCGGCGGGTGGCAAAGATAAACGCCACACCGGGATTGGCCCGACACGCGCCATAGACCACCGGCAACGTCATCGCGACATCGCCCAGAGCCGAGAACCGGGTGACAAGCACCCGTCTGGGCTTATCACTTGTCGCTCTTCGAGCCTGAGCCATAAAGGATGGGGTTTGTCGAAGGATCGTTATACATCTTCATCTGGCGATAGACCTTCATGCGTTTGCGACCGCAGGCATAAGCCTCAAGAAGACGATCGATAGCCTCGGTCAGATCGCGGCGCTGCTCGAGCAAAACATCAAGTTTTGCGCGGCAGCGGTCGCGGTGGGCCGCCTCGGCTTCGGGACGGTCGGTCTCGGCCTTCATGTGATAGATCTTCAGCGCCAGAATCGACAGGCGGTCGAGAGCCCAGGCCGGACTCTCGGTATTGATCTCGGCGTCGGGCACAGCCTCGACACCGGCATATTTTTCGAGAAACCACGAGTCGAGACGCTCGACCATGTCGGTCCGCTCCTGATTGGAGCGGTCGATACGGCGTTTGAGCGCCAGTGCCTCCACCGGATCTATTGCAGGATCGCGGATTATATCCTCAAGATGCCACTGAACAGCATCAATCCAGTTCTTTGCAAAAAGAATCCGCTCTATGTCGCCATACCCGTCAGGAACAACAGGCTGGAAATCAACATCGTCGGGGGCATGATACAGAACAACCGTATCATCGAATATTTTGTTACACTTCTCGGCGAAGGTCATAATCAATCAGAAAATAAAAAGTTATCAATCCACAAATATACAAAAAAACTACAAACCCTATCCTCACCCCTCAAAAAATCACGCATGTTTTACGACCTTTCACTGCCGGCCGGAACGGCGGATTTAAGATGAGGCTGTGTCGTAATTGACACAGCCTCCTTCCGGCGTGGAAGATGATTGTGGAGAGAGAGAACGCCAGATGGCGCCGACGGTCATCAGAAATAGATGGCCAAAAACGGACGTGCCAGACCTATTCCCGGAATCTCGATGTCCTTGTAAAAATTGACATACACATAAGAAAGACCAAATAAATTGTCTTCATTAATATGGCCTAAAGGGCCTACAGTCTTTAATCTTGCGCCGTCGAAGTAGTATGGGATCGTCGGACTCGAGAGCAATGACATTAACCCGGAGCTACCGGTAAGCGCTATGGAACCGCCGTTGAAACCATCGACCGGATTTAACTTGACCTCCACCGGATAGGCCTTTTGCGGAACATAAATATTGTCGCCGAGCTTCCAGAAGTGAACGTATGCTTTTTTATATTGGCCGGCGAGAAGGTTTTCCATGATCTTCTCCGGTCGCATGCCGTCCATTGGAGTCATGAGAAACTCGCATTCGGTACTTTCACCTTGTGGACTGGTATAGGTGCCCGTGTAATACATTGGATCGCCGGTCGAAGTGGCATTTATTTTCTCGCCATTGAGTTCGAGGCTGAAATCATTGCCGGAAAGATGCCATACTCCCGAATACGTGTCGTTTACGGGGTTATATACCTCTGGTCCACGTTCGCAAATGAACCTCCTCGCTGTCACAGCTCCTGTGGAGTCAGGAGTCTCGGTATAGAGTGCACACAGACCTTTTGGAAATTTTGATGTCTGCGCTGAGAGATCGGCAGAAACGCCTAGCACCACGGCTGCGGCAAAAAATGCCGTCAGGATGTTTTTTATAATTTTCATCGGTTTTCTTTATTGGAATTGTTAGCGGTTTGATGAGCCGGATCAGGGGAAAACCTGAAGCTCCATGGTGACCCAACCGGATGACAGTCCGGGGATTTTTGATTGCCCGAGAGGTATGTATATACAGCCGGTCATATCGTGGAGAGCGGTCATTGATTCCTTGTCATCCTGGTTTTTTGTGAGCAGCATATTGTTGACAAACGCATATTCGCCTTTGATCAGCCCAAGGGCAGTCATGACCATGTGGTCGCTGGTGACCTTGAATGTACCCCTGTCGGGTTCATCTCCGGGGGTAAACTTCACCTTCGCAGGGATTGCGAAATTGGGGTTGTCAGAGCCGAGGTAGAGTTTGATATAGGCGGCTTTACAGGTTCCGTCCAAGAGCTCGGTCTTGATTTTGTCAACGGTCAGACCTTTCCTTACAAATGTCTG
>DBGBEM010000046.1:0-2099 GCA_048477235.1 Muribaculaceae bacterium
GAGCGCCTCGGAATGTGGATCTCGACCGCCGGTATCCTCTTCCTCGGCCTCGTCAGCTGTGTCTACGACTACATCCTCCAGTCGGTAGCCTGACACCGATATCCACCTCATAACGCGAGCCGGGGCCCCGAAGGGCTTCGGCTCGCCGCTTGTTTCTGATGTAACTTATGCTTTTATGTGATTTATAAATATTATAATTCTTATAAGATTTTAAGCCGGGGATTGCTGCGCCTTCGGGCGGGCGGTTATGCGGGGGTGTCGAGCGAGCGGAGGTAGTCGCCCAGGGGCATGCCGTCGGGAGGGGCGAGCTTTTTGTTGAGGCGGTATTTGACGGTCTCGACGGTGCGCGTCGAGCGGTTGGTCATGGTCGCGATCTCTTTGGTTCCGAGATTCATGAATATGTAGGCACACATTCGTGTCTCGCCTCGGGTGAGGTCGGGATGGAGCTGTGCCAGCCGTTTGAAGAAGTCGGGCGACGTCTGTTCGCATAGAACGTCGAAAATGTCCCACACATTGCGGTTAAGTCCGATGCGCCTGATTTCGCTGCGCAGTGTGTCGAGGCGTCCGGCGGCGTCGCCTGACGAGTTTTCGCCCACGGCGTGCTCTATAACTTCGTTGAGCTGGGCGAGCTTGAGTGTCAGCGACATGAGATTGCGGCGCTTGCGGTCGAGATCGCCCATTGTGTCGCTGAGGCGCCGGCGGTGGGTGTCCTGCTGCTCGGCCATGAGGCGTTCGAGGCTGTGGACGTCGCGCCGGGAGCGCGCCTGCCGCCTCCATAGGAATATCGCCAGGCCGAGAATCAGCAGTGCTACGGCCGCAATGATCCTTATTGTCATCACCTGACGACGGCGCTGTTTTTCGGCCGCTATCTTTGATTTCGCTTCGAGGTCAAGCTCATAATCGCGACAGGCCTGAAGCACTGACTGCGAAGAGTGCCACCGGAGAATCGAGTCGTTGAGCTGCCGCGATTTCTCGAGATATTCGACAGCCTCGGCCGGGTTGCCGAGGCTGTTCAGGGCGACCCCTCTGACGTGCATCAGTTCGGCGCGCATCTCGTCGTTGCCGTGCCCTTCAAGAGCGGCGAGGCCGTCGTCGGCTACCGACAGCGCGCGCCGGTGGTCGCCCAGGACGAGCAGGAGCTGGGCGTAGTCGCAGTAGGCGGCCATCTTGTCGTAAGACCATCCCGGAGAGTTTATGACGCGCTCGAAGTAATGGCCCGATAGCTTGTAGTCGCCCGTCTGGGAGTAGTAGATTGCGTAGTCGAGCTGACGGCGCAGACGGTCGGCCGACGTGTGTTCGCCCAGGGAGTCGGCCAGGGCGAGCGACTTCAGAAACTCGTTCCATTCGCCGCGGGCGCCGTGGACGCTCGACCATTGCTGATGGATGCGCTGCAGCATATTGTCGCGCTCTATTTTCGACATATCGGCCTTTTCGAGGCGTGCGAGGGCTTTCTTGAGCACATTGGCGGCACGGTCGGGAGCGCGGAAGCGCACATAAATGTCGGCCAGAATGAGCCTCGCTCCGACGTCGAAGCGCGCGAGGCTGCCGTCGGGGTCGAGGTTAAGAACCTCGAAGACATGGTTGATCGCCCGGGAGTAGACCCCCATTCCGTAGTATGCGTGGGCAAGTCCGTAGGAGAGGCGCACGCGCTGCGTGGCCGTCAGGTCGCGGCCGAGGCGCGACAGGCTTTCGAGGGCCGACGAACTCTCGCCGAACATGCCGTTTTCATCGAGATGCGAGGCCCGGTCGAGAATCAGGTCGGTCGGCATCATGGCTATCGAGTCGCTGTCGAGAGCGATAGCCGGTAATGCCGACAGTGTGGCAATCCACACGGTCATTATTATCGTTGCGAAGCGTTTCATCGGTTTTCAGGGGAGGTTTTGCAATGCAAAAATAATGTTTTTTTGTCACATAATTCCATAAATGCGGTTTCGGCGGCGGTGTCGCTGTGGTGTATAACTGTCTGAAATTCAGATGTTGTTTTTTGATGTAGTATATTTCGCGACTACTACATGGGGCACTTAAGTGTATTTCGCGCCCGACTATAGTTGGCGCAGCGGCACGGTAGCCTTAAATTTGAGCAGATGAACCAATATTCC
>DBGBEM010000047.1:0-2010 GCA_048477235.1 Muribaculaceae bacterium
AACTCCTTTCGCAGTCGTTTCCGAATGTATCGGCTGCGAGCACCGAGATTATCAATCTCGAAGCTATCCTGAACCTGCCGAAGGGCACGGAGCATTTCGTGGCCGACCTCCACGGCGAGGATGAGGCTTTCAGCCATATTCTCCGCAATGCCTCGGGAAATATCAAGCGCAAGGTGCGCGAGATCTACGGCAACAGTATGCGCGACACCGATCTCGCGCAGCTTTGCTCGCTGATCTATTATCCCGAGCAGAAACTCGAGATTATCCGCTCGGAAGAGCCCGACCTCGAGGATTTCTATAATATAACGCTTCACCGTCTGGTTAAGGTGCTTCAGAGTGTGTCGTCGAAATATACGCGCTCGAAAGTGCGCAAGGCGCTGCCGCGCGAGTTTGCCTATATAATCGAGGAACTTCTCCATGAGGCTCCCTCGGGCGAAAGCAAGCAGCTCTACTACAACCGCGTCGTGGAGACGATAATCTCTACCGGTCAGGCAGGGCCGTTCATCATAGCCATCAGCAACGTCATACAGCGTCTGGCCATCGACCAGCTCCATATTCTTGGCGATATCTATGACCGCGGCCCGGGTGCTCACCTGATAATGGACACTCTGGCACAATACAAAAATTTCGATATCCAGTGGGGCAACCACGACGCCCTCTGGATGGGCGCGGCCGCCGGCAACGATGCATGTATCGCCAATGTCCTGAGGATAGCGCTGCGCTACGGCAACATGGAGACTCTTGAAGACGGCTACGGAATCAATCTCGTGCCGCTCGTCACGTTCGCCATGGAAACCTATGGCGACGATCCCTGCACGGTATTCGCGCCTAAAATCGAGCCGGGAAGCCCCGCCGAAGGCATCAACCGCGATCTGCTCGCGAAGATGCACAAGGCCATGGCCGTAATCCAGTTCAAGCTCGAAGGAGCGCTCATCGACAAATATCCCGCCTGGAAGATGGAGCCGCGCAAACTGCTCGACAAACTAAGCGCTGATTTCTCGACCGTAGACCTTGGCGGCAAGACCTACGAGATGCTCGACCGTCGCTTCCCGACGATCGATCGCGCCGATCCCTATCGCCTGACTCCCGAAGAGAAGACACTCGTCGACAAGCTCCACCATTCGTTCCGAATCAGCGACAAGCTTCAGCGGCATATCGGAATCTTCTTCTCGCACGGCTGCATGTATTCGATTGTCAATTCGAATCTCATGTTCCACGCCTCGGTGCCGCTCAACGACGACGGAAGCCTGAAGGAGGTCGAAGTAATGGGCAAGAAATTCTCGGGCCGCGATCTGCTCCACAATATAGGTATGCTGATGCGTGCCGCTTTCAACCGCGATACGCCGGCCGAGGTGCTCGACTATGCCCGCGACTACTACTGGTATCTCTGGTGCGGCCCCGATTCGCCTCTGTTCGACAAGTCGGCCATGACAACCTTCGAGCGGTATTTCATAGCCGACAAATCGACCCACAACGAAGAGAAAGGCAACTACTACAAGCTGCGCGACAAGGTCGAAGTGTGTGACACCATTCTCGACGCTTTCGGCGTCACCGGCCCTCACCGCCATATCATCAACGGCCACGTGCCCGTCAAAGTGGGCAAGGGGGAGCAGCCCGTCAAGGCCGACGGACGCCTGATGGTTATCGACGGCGGCTTCGCCAAAGCCTACCACAACACGACAGGCATAGCCGGATATACACTCGTCTACCACTCGCGCGGATTCGTGCTCGTCCAGCACAACCCGTTCAGCTCGACCGAAGAGGCTATCAGGCTCGGAACCGACATCGTCTCCACCACCCAGCTCGTCGAGATGAGCAACAACCGCGTGAGGGTGCGCGACACCGACAAAGGCGCCGAGCTACAGGCTCAGATCAACGAACTGCGCGAGCTTCTATTCGCTTATCGCCACGGAATTGTCAAAGAGCGACTGGCTCTCTGAAGTTGCACAGGCCGAAAAAAATCATTACCTTTGCCGCATCGACGCCCGGATGGCGGAATCGGTAGACGCG
>DBGBEM010000048.1:0-7903 GCA_048477235.1 Muribaculaceae bacterium
GACCCCGGTCGGAGTCATACGCGGCTATCTCGACACCATAGCCGAGACGCCCGACATGGACTCGGCCACGCGCGACCATTTCATTGCCCGTGCGCGCGAGAATGTCGAGCGCCTGTGCTCACTGCTCAACGAAGTGTCGACAATCACCCGGCTCGACGAGAAATCAGGAGACATTCCATTGTCGGAAGTCGATATGCACGATCTCGTTTTCGGCATCGACAACGACATCAAAGCCGCCCATCTCGCCGGAGATATGAAATTCAGCTACAATATTCCGCTGAACTGCATTGTGGCCGGCAACGAAGCTCTGATAAACGGCATGATAATGAACCTTGTCAGAAATGCCGCCATCCACAGCCACGGCACTGAGATAACGATGCGTCTGATTTCAGAGAGCCCGAAATTCTATGTGTTCGCATTCGCCGACAACGGTATCGGCGTCGCGCCCGAGCACATTCCGCATCTATTCGACCGCTTCTACCGCATCGACGCCGGGCGTTCGCGAAAAGCCGGAGGCGCCGGACTCGGACTGCCCATCGTGAAGAGCACCGTGCAAAGCCTCGGCGGATCGGTATCGGTCCACACACGCTCGACCGGAGGCCTCGAAATTGTCTTCACCCTCAGAAAGGCAGTCCAAAAAGCCTCCGGGATCGGAAAAAGCGCCAAGCCTGCGCCCGAACAGGGAAAAGAGTGAGCCGACGGTTTCGACCGCACACGGCACGATTTTTAGCTATGATTCAGAAAAAAATCGTAACTTTGCACGGCATTCCATGAGGAGGCCACAAAACCATCTATCACTGACATCATGCGACAGACAAAACGTGCCACCCTGGTGCTCGAAGACGGAACACGCTTCGAAGGGGAATCATTCGGCTACGACGCCGCCACAGCCGGCGAGGTTGTTTTCAACACCGCCATGACAGGCTACCCCGAAAGCCTGACAGACCCCTCTTACTGCGGTCAGATTCTCGTGACAACCTACCCTATTCTTGGAAACTACGGCGTTCCGCCGCGCCGCGAGAAAGACGACGTCAGCGAATACTACGAAAGCAATCATATCCACGCCCGCGCGATTGTGGCGCAGGACTACAGCTTTGACCACAGCCACTGGCAGGCCGACCGCTCGCTGGGCCAATGGCTGTGCGAAGAGAAAATTCCCGGCATTTTCGGCATCGACACCCGCGCACTGACCAAGCATCTGCGCGAAAAAGGATCGATGCTCGGAAAAATAATTCCTGAAGGAGCCGCCGATATTCCCTTCTACGACCCTAACCGCGAGAACCTCGTGGCCGAGACAAGCTGCAAAGAGGTCGAATACCACGGCGACGGCGACAAGACCGTAGTTCTTGTCGACTGCGGCGTAAAGCACAACATCATACGATGTCTGACACGCCGCGGCGTCAAGGTCGTGCGTGTCCCCTGGGACTATGACTTCACGACAATCCCCTACGACGGCCTGTTCATAAGCAACGGCCCGGGCAATCCCGACATGGCCGAGGCCACTGTCAGACACCTCCGTCAGGCAATGGAAATCGGCAAGCCTATATGCGGAATCTGCATGGGCAACCAGCTTCTGGCCAAAGCCGCCGGCGCAAAAGTCTACAAGCTCAAATACGGCCACCGCAGCCACAATCAGCCCGTAAGGCGCGTCGGGACCAACCAATGTTTCGTAACCAGCCAGAACCACGGTTTTGCCGTTGACAGCGCAACGCTGCCCGATGAATGGGAGCCTCTGTTCGTCAACATGAACGACGGCACGAACGAAGGCATCCGCCACAAGACAAAACCGTTCTTCTCGGCCCAGTTCCACCCCGAAGCATCGTCGGGGCCGAAAGACACCGAGTTTTTCTTCGACGAATTCATCTCAATGATTTAAAAGCACTGCCGACCGACAATGACCAACGAAAAGCCTATAAAGAAAGTGCTGCTGCTTGGCAGCGGCGCCCTGAAAATCGGTGAAGCCGGCGAGTTCGACTACAGCGGCTCGCAAGCCCTCAAAGCCATGAAGGAAGAGGGCATCACCACGGTGCTCATCAACCCGAACATCGCCACAGTGCAGACCTCCGAGGGTTTCGCCGACAAGATCTATTTTCTGCCGGTTACACCCTACTTCGTGGAGAAGGTTATAGCGAAGGAACGTCCCGACGGCATTCTGCTCGCTTTCGGCGGCCAGACAGCGCTGAACTGCGGCGTGGCCCTCGACCGCGACGGAGTGCTCGAAAAATACGGTGTCAAGGTGCTCGGAACGCCCGTTCAGGCAATCATGGACACCGAAGACCGCGAGCTTTTCGTCGAAAGGCTCGACCAGATCGGAATCAAGACTATCAAGAGTCAGGCTGTCGACAGCGTCGCCGACGCCGTCAAAGCGGCCGAACGTCTCGGCTATCCCGTTATCGTCAGGGCCGCATACGCTCTCGGCGGACTCGGCAGCGGTTTCTGCGACAACGAAGAGCAGCTTCGCGCTCTATGCGAGAAAGCGCTCGCTTTCTCGCCTCAGGTGCTCATCGAGAAATCGCTCAAAGGATGGAAAGAGGTCGAATATGAGGTCGTCCGCGACAGATTCGACAACTGCATCACAGTCTGCAATATGGAGAACTTCGATCCGCTCGGCATCCACACCGGCGAAAGCATCGTTGTCGCTCCGTCGCAGACGCTCTCAAACGAAGACTACCACATGCTCCGAAAGCTCGCCATCAAGATTGTCCGCCATATCGGCATCGTCGGCGAGTGTAACGTGCAATATGCCTTCGACCCCACCTCGATGGACTACCGCGTCATCGAAGTGAATGCGCGTCTCAGCCGGTCAAGCGCCCTCGCCTCTAAGGCTACGGGCTATCCGCTCGCTTTCGTCGCCGCCAAGCTCGGTCTCGGCTACGGCCTGTTTGACCTCAAGAACTCAGTGACAAAAGAAACCTCGGCATTCTTCGAACCGGCCCTCGACTATATCGTCTGCAAGATTCCGCGCTGGGATCTCGGCAAGTTCCACGGCGTCCGCCGCGAGATAGGCTCATCGATGAAATCTGTCGGCGAAGTCATGGCTATCGGACGCACTTTCGAAGAGGTTATTCAGAAAGGGCTCCGCATGATAGGTCAGGGAATGCACGGTTTCGTCGGGAACCGCGACATGAAGATCGAAGACATCGACCACGCTCTGAGCGAGCCTACCGACCGCCGCATTTTCGTCATCGCCAAGGCGATGAAAGAGGGCTATTCGGTTGACCGCATCCATGAGCTGACGAAAATCGACAAGTGGTTCCTCTATCGGCTCCACAATATCGTTGTAACAGAAAAAGAGCTCAGCTCAGTCGACTCGCTCGAAGAACTTAGCCCCGAGCTTATGCGTCTGGCCAAGAAACAGGGCTTCAGCGATTTCCAGATCGGGCGCGCCATACTGAAAGACGAGACCGGCGACACCGAGCAAATGAACCGCCGCGTTCGCAACCTTCGCAAGAGCCTCGGAATCGTTCCGGTTGTCAAGCAGATCGACACTCTCGCCGCCGAATATCCGGCCCAGACCAACTACCTCTATCTGACCTACAACGGCAGCGAGAACGATATCGAATATCTCCACGACCACCGCTCGATTGTCGTGCTCGGCAGCGGCGCCTACCGCATCGGATCGAGTGTGGAATTCGACTGGTGTTCGGTCAACGCCCTTCTGACTGTCAAAAAGGAGGGCTGGCGCTCGGTAATGATCAACTACAATCCCGAGACCGTATCGACCGACTACGATATGTGTGACCGTCTCTACTTCGACGAGCTCACCTACGAACGTGTCATGGACATCATGGATCTCGAGCAGCCCCACGGAGCTATCCTCAGCGTGGGTGGCCAGATTCCCAACAACCTCGCAACGCGCCTCGACGCCGACGGCGTGAACATTCTCGGAACAACAGCCAAAAGCATCGACAACGCCGAAGACCGCAACAAGTTCTCGGAGATGCTCGATCGTCTCAATATCGATCAGCCGCGCTGGCGCGAGCTGACGTCGTTCGACGACATCAACCGCTTCATCGACGAGGTCGGATTCCCCGTGCTGGTGCGCCCAAGCTATGTGCTCTCCGGCGCCGCCATGAATGTATGCTCCAATCCCGAAGAGCTCGAACGTTTCCTGCGTCTGGCAGCCAACGTCAGCAAACAGCATCCCGTTGTCGTCAGCGAATTTATCCAGAACGCCAAGGAAATCGAGATGGACGCTGTGGCACAGAACGGCGAGATAAAAGTCTATGCCATCAGCGAACACATCGAGTTTGCCGGTGTCCACTCCGGCGACGCAACCATTCAGTTCCCGCCTCAGAAGCTCTATATCGAAACCGTAAGGCGAATCAAGAAGGTCTCGTCGCAGATCGCCAAGGCGCTGAACATCAGCGGCCCGTTCAACATTCAATATCTTGCCAAGAACAACGACATCAAGGTTATCGAATGTAACCTGCGCGCATCGCGCAGCTTCCCCTTTGTGTCGAAGGTATTGAAGATAAACTTTATCGACCTGGCAACGCGCGTAATGCTCGGTCTGCCGGTCGAAAAACCGGCCAAGAGCGCTTTCGATCTCGATTATGTCGGCATCAAGGCCTCGCAGTTCAGCTTCTCGCGCCTTCAGGGCGCTGACCCGGTGCTCGGCGTCGATATGTCGTCGACGGGCGAAGTCGGCTGCATCGGAGTCGACAGCGGAGAGGCCCTGCTGAAGTCAATGCTCTCTGTCGGCATCAGAATCCCGCGCAAATCGGTGCTTCTCTCGACGGGGACACCTCGCCAGAAAGCCGACATGCTCGACGCCGCCCATGCTCTCCACAACCATGGCTTCACCATCTACGCTACAGGCGGCACATGGCAGTTCCTCACCGACAACGGTATTCCGGCCCTGCGCGTCTACTGGCCGAGCCAGCCCGATATGGAGCCTCAGGCATTGCGGTTGCTTCATGAGCACGCCATCGACCTCGTTGTCAACGTACCGAAGAATCTCAGTTCGACAGAGCTTAGCAACGGCTACAAGATTCGCCGCGCGGCCATCGACCTAAACATTCCTCTGTTGACAAACGCGCGTCTGGCTTCGGCGTTCATCGACGCATTCACGACAATCCCCCTCTCTGACATCGAAATCAAATCCTGGGACGAATACTAACCCTTGGGAACAAATACACAAACAGTCCGCGCCGGAAAAGGCGCGGGCTGTTTGTGTCTGAGACGGAATGTTCAGCGCAATAACACTTTCTCGGCGTCGCGGCCGGCAACGCGGATGTAAAGGCCTGAAGCCGGATTCTCTATCTGACGACCCGATAAATCGTAGTATGCCGGAGCAGAGACTGGAACCGCCTCAGTAGTGGGCAGCGAGGTTGGCGTGCCGCCATTTATCTTATGCGTGACTTCAATCTTCGGGATTCCGATAATCGGGACACTTTTCCTCTCGAAATTAACAGTTCTGGTATTCTCTAAGGTTGGAGTCCATTTGTATCGCGTAACTGTATAATCAGTTTGGTATGTCTCACCTGTGCTTTCTAGTTGACCTGTATCACAGGAAAGTTCACCATCAGCATCTACTATCATTCCCAATAAAGTATCTTTTTCACCGCATGATATTGAAAATCCTTTTGGAGAATCATTTGTCCCTCGAGCAGCCAGAAGAAAACCATTTTTCCCATCAAACACTTCGGCAGAAGTATTACCACAGCTTGTAAATACTATGCCATCGTTGCTGACTGTTACCGGAGCACCATGTTTTAGTGTAAGTTTTCCGGTTGCAGAATTTTCATACATGACATCTTTACTATCGTACTGAGCAAGACGGTAATCCGTAAGGTCTATTGTCGTAACTACAGGATCAAAGACGGCATTTTCCACGTCGGTCAGTAACAGGAGCATTTCTGTAGAGGTGTTACGCACGATACCTGTGAGCACATAAGCATGTTCTTCCGTCAGCGGAATTTCTAAAGAGTTGATAAGGATGACATCTCCGGCCCTATAGACTCCGTCGGAAAGTGTGAGGCCATCCATATCAAACTTTACATATTGGTTGGGCTCACACGACGCAATTTCGTCGGATGTGACCCTTTGAGGTGAAAGTGGGGTCTGCGTCGAGCCGGAAAGAACAAATGTCAGATTATCGGGCTTCATAGTTATACACTCGTCGTCAGCAGCCACTCCGGCCGATAACGCTCCGATAACATCACCGGCCTTAAACCCGTCAGGAGTGCCCTCAATCAACAACGGCGACGCGCCCGAGACAGTGCTCACCAGCATATAATTGCCTCCGGCAAAATTCACCAACAGAGGCTCGTTGATTCCTGTCAGCTCAGTAGGCCGAGCAGCTTCCCACTCTTCCAGACTCATATAGTTAGACAATCGTTCGGCAAATGTGATGCTTTGCAGCGAAAACGGCTCATCTCCGGCTTTCATAGAAAGCGATGTAACGTCAGCTCCGACAGGGATTGTGACTGTCTTCGAACCGCCAAGAGTGTAGGACTTCGAATCGATATTTACGCTTGAGCCGGAAGAGAACGTCAACATAGCGTGAGTAAAATCATTGGCTTTAAAGTTGATAACAGAGCTGCCGTTTTTCTCTACTGTCAGCTCCATTCCATCGGACGACAGAAGGCAATCACTGTATGTCCAGATTATATCATGTTCCCCGCCTATAGCCTTACTCGCCTGAGTAAGTGTAAGTTCTCCGGGTTCCCCGACGGATGCGACAGTCTGCCCGGACGCTACAACAAATGCAAACATCGCAATACACGCCGATGTGATGAATTGTTTTTTCATAATATCAGATTTGTTAATAATTTATACAATCGTCCAGTCGGCGATGTTGCGGGTCTCCGACGAGAAGCTGACGGCCACTTTGACGACGCGGCGTCCGTCGGCTGCAAATGGGAGGGCATATTCTTTGGCGTCGATCTGCGACATAGCCGCCTCGGCGCCCGCATCGAGCTTGAACTCGAAGACATAGACAGCCTCTTTAGTGCCGAGGATCATATCGGCGCGTCCCGACGACGTGCGGTATTCGGCCTGAACATAGAAGCCCAGCAGCTTGGTTATGCAATAGATCACGTCCTGATAGTGGGCCTCGTTGCGCTTTATCAGCTCATAGGGGAAATCGGCGAAGAAGCTCCGCAGTTTCTCAAGATAACCCGCGATGTCGCCAGACCTGACCTTCATCAGCAGCTCTATGACAATAGTCGACGCCCTGCCGTCGCCGACGCGGGTCAGCACACCCAGCACATTCTGCAGGAAGCCGCGTCTGACCTCCCCGTTGGGATAGCCGAGCACGAACGTGTTGGTCATCCTGTCGAATTCCTTTATTGTCAGATAGCCCGTATAATAGAGCGTCGCCACTATGTCGTCGCCCGTCACATTGCCGTTCAGCAGCTGGTCGAAGGAGCAGACAGTCCCGTCAAGATCTTCTATCGGTGCCTCCGCACGCTTGAGTGCTTTTATCAGATGAGTCGGCGTCCCGGTCCGATACCACGAGTCGGTTATCTGCCTGTCGTATAGGGCTATCAGAAGGCTGAAAGGATTGTAGACATCGCGCATGTCGCCGGCGAAATGATAGCCGTCGTAGTTCGCCTTCAAAGCCTCGTAGGCTTCGTCGACTGTCCTACAGTTTGCCTCAGCCAGATCCGCGACCCCTTTACCGAAACACTCATGAAGCTCAGGCTCTGTTATGCCGCAGATTGTCGAATATTTCGGATTCATCGAGATGTCCATTATATTGTTCAGGCCGCTGAACACGTTCATCTGAGGCAGTTTGCCGACACCGGTCAGCATCACGAAACGCAGATTGGCGTCCTGAGACTTCATTACACTGTAGAAGCTGCGCAGAACCTCGCGGTTGTTCTCTTCGAGCTCCCTGTCGCCGAGAACATCGAGGATAGGCTTGTCATATTCGTCGATAAGCACGACGACCTGA
>DBGBEM010000049.1:0-8041 GCA_048477235.1 Muribaculaceae bacterium
ATTTCAGGAAGCGGTTATTTGATGATGACGCGGCGCGAGTCGTCGCCGACAACGACGATGTAGAGGCCGGCGGGGAGCTCGATACGGGTTATGCCGGGAGCGGCGGTCAAGGAGGCGCGCCGTATGCCGTCGAGGCTGTAGACGTTCACGTCGATAGCTTCGGCCGCGGCGACATCGACTGCGAGATCGCCGTCGAGGTTATAGGCGTCCCAGACGCGGCGTTCGGAGATGACATCGCCGAGGGCGCCGAACGAACCTGTCAGGCTGACATCGTCGAGGGCCACGCGCGCGCCGGAGGTCTTCACGAATCTCACGCGCAGGTCGGCCTCGTCGCCGTCAAGGTCGACAGCGGTCTCGCGCCAGTCGGAAGTCGGAGTGACTGCGGTGACGCGCTTCCAGTTTTTGCCGCCGTCGGTGCTGATCTCAACGGCAATCTCGGCGGCTTCGCTGTCGAACAGGCGCGTCATGAATGTCAGCTTCGAGAACGAGCCGCGCGGGCCGGTGGTCATCTCGGCATAGCTTCCGGCGTCGCGGTTGAAGCGCACGCCCTGACTGCCTGTGTGGGCCACGCGGTCGTCGGCGAAGGCGCCGGCACCGTCGAAGCGCCACGAGGCGGCGTCAAGCTCGAGAGTTTGCTCGCTGTAGCCCGCGCTCTGCATGGCCTCGAACGATTCGAAGAACTCGCCTGCGGCCGTACCGTCAGATATTGTGGCCATAGCCCGCAGATCGTCGAACACATATCCGTCGGCACTCATTGTCACTGCCGAATAGAACACGCCCTTGTCGGCCGAGTTGACACGGATAAAGAAATGGTCGTCGTCGGGGTCGAGGGTTACGGTCCTGAACCAACGGCTGCGGTCGGTGCTGACCTCGAAAGGAGCGTCGACACTGACCTCTATCTCATGGTCGATCATATAGGCGTCGACTGTGACCGAAATGTCGCGGCTCGGCTCGCCGGGACGGGCGGTGAACACGAGGTCTTCGTCGGGCAGAGCATTGATTTCGGGCAGATCGGAATGGGTTGTGACGGTGACATGGTTGCTCTCCAGTCCGAGACCGGTGACCCAGTAGACGTATGTCGAGCCTTCTTCGAGCCCCGTGACCCTGTAAGAGGTTGCGCCGGCCGCCATCTGACGCGGATAGCCCGCGAGATTGCTGCCGTTCTGAGTGACATAGAGAGTGTAGACAGTCGAAGCCGAACCGACATTCACCCAGTTGGCGGTGAACCCGTCGCGGTCGATATTCGTCGGCTGATTGGCGGGAATGCCGCTGACAACATCGCCGGTGAGTTTAACTGTCGCCGTGGCGCCGTCGCCGCTGAAAGTCAGTGTGGCCGACGTCTGCGACGCAGCCGTCGGACGGTAAGAGACTGTCACCGACGTTCCGGCGTTGACAGCCGAGGCCGACAGCGAGGCGGGACTGACAGAGAACCCGGCGCCGCTGACGGTGGCGCTGACGTTGGAAGTGAAGCCTTTACCCGACACGCTTATAGTGGCCGTAACGGCGTTGTTGAGCGTCGTGCGGCCCAGGTCGACGGTCTGTCCGTTGGACGGACGCACGAATGAGGCCGTCTCTGGTGCCGACGAGTCGCCGTTCCATGGGGTCGTCTTCTTGTTGCCCCAGATATGTTCGGCGAGTTCGGGATGGTCGATAAACGGGTTGCGGTTGTTCTGACGTTTCGCGACAGCCTCGTTGCGGTCGAGCTCTTTCTTGCTGACGGGGTCTTCGCGGTGCCATTTCAGAAGCAGGTTGACCGTCCATTCCTTGAAAGCCGGATACTTGTTGCCGGCCATGGCGTCGCTGTGCCACGACGAGATTCTGTCGTTGTAGCAGGCCGCCATATAGAAATAGCTGCGGGCGAAATCGCCCTTATACTGATCGTCGGGCTCGAAGACAGTGCCGCTGTAGCCGGGGAAAGTCGACTTTCCGAGACGTCCGAGCGCTTTTATACCGTCAACAGGGGCAAGCGTCGTTCCATTCTCACACTCCCCGAACGGATAATTACCGCGCTGACCGTTGACCTTGCCGTCGGTAGGATAAATATGATAAGCTTCGCTATACATGGGACTGGCATCATCGAACCAGCTCTTCGGCAGAGAATGCTCGCGGTTGTAGCATCCACCGAGCTTAGATACATTTCCGCACTTCTCGCCCGCATTCCAGCGCTTGGTTGAGTACATATCCCAGATCTTGCCGTTCTCGTCGATGTCCGACGATCGGTAAAGATCCCACAGGCCGCTGTAGCTCACCGTAGTGTGCGACGAAATCTTGTTGCAGAGCGCCGTAAGCAGGGCCGCGCCGCTTTTTCCCTTGCAGGAATCATAATATCCCGACGGTTCGGCGCCGGTGGCGCTGCCGACCGATGTAACGGCTAACGCCGTCAGTATAAACAGCTTAAATGTTTTCATGATGATATAGTAGAATAGGTAATAACCCGGAAGACGGGAACGGCAAAATTACAAATTTTTCGTCAGAAAACACCACTTCCCCGAAATTTGGATTTATCGGAAAGAAGGCACTACAATGCGTCTGAAAGCTTGCTTGCATCTTCGATTATCGCCATAGTTTACCACAACGACTCATAATACTCTTCCAAACTCCTGTAACGCGATTCGAAATCATGTATAAGTTCGGCTATTCTTTCTTCGATTTTCTGAACGATACTGAAATTATGAAGAACTGAGTTGGCTACTTTGTCAATGGTTTCCACCAGCACCGTATGGTAGTTTTCATTACCGGAAATAAAGTCCCACAATTCCTTGCCTACCAACGTCTTCTGCTCCCAGTCATTCAAATAGGTTTTAAGGAGGCCCGCAGTGACAGTTGTTTCGGCTTTCTTACCGTAAGTAATTCCGATATAACCTCGGTGTCCATCTTTTTCGACACGTCTGATTTCTTCTCCGTAATGCTTAACCTGTGCGGCATCCATATCATTGAACCCACTCTTGATTTCCAAGAATGATTTAACTTCCCCTAATCGGTCGATTACCAAATCCCATTTTGTTCTTCCGCCTTCTTCATAATTTTTTCCATCGAAGATAAATTCATTTGAATATAACAGCAGATTCTGCACTAGAAAACCCATGGAAGTGACTATACTTCTACCGATTGCCTGATAAGCATTATATCTGACAAATTCCTCCGGGGTTTTCAGATTTAATGCGGTGCAAAGAATGGGATTCGCATTGAATGTCTCAATCGAGATCGAGGAAAGCATTGCAATCTGTTTCACCACGAACTCCTTTGTCAGTATTTTTATAAAATTCCGAACAATACCGATCCCGGGATCAACCTCGCTTTGAAACGAGATTATAGCATTTTCTTCTTTAGGGGTTAGAGGTCTGAAGCACCTTTCTCCTTCAATTGTCCTCAAGCCGTTGAGATCAAAAACACTGGCGCTCTTAAAGCCTTCAACGGTCGAAAAGTTTCCGGCTATTACATGCAGTTTACTCTTGAATGTTTCGGAAAGAGCACCAGCATAACAAATTGAGCAACCCTTTACTATAAGATTATATAATGTCGCAGCCATCAGTCAAAATTTAATGTTTGTGTTTCTGTTAAAGCTAAATTAAGATCTTTATCGGTAGTATTCTTATATCTTGAATATGGCACCCGATTAACCACATCTTCATTGCCGGTGAGTTCGCCGTTTTCGAATTTCACTATCTGCGAGGCGGCCATATAGCCGAGCCCAACAGGCACAGCATTACCGATCTGCTTATAAACATCTGCAATTTTCCCGCTGAACTTCCAGTTGTCAGGAAACTGCTGGACTCGGGCATATTCTTTTACCGACAAAGGTCTGAGTTCGGTTGGATGGCAAATAAGAGTGGCAGGCATGATCGGACTTGTAACCAAAGTAGGAGAAGGCTTATCATTTGAAAGTCTTCTTAAAAAGCCGGTTTTACCACCCCCGAGATCATAGGCCTTCCCCATGGCCTCTCTTGCGACTTCAGACGGAAGAGATGTCCAGTTCTGGCCTTCTTTTACCAACGGCATATATTGAAGCATTTTTCTGCTCAGAGGAATATATTCCGATTCATCGGCTTCGGGAAGATCGGAGATAACATCGCCCAACGTAACCCACTTTTTAGTCGATGCCTCACCCTGTTCACTATGGGTAGGTTGAGGCAACGGAATTCTTTTTGTCCCTTTTGCTCCAAATATTATCACACGCTCTCTTATCTGTGGCACGCCATAGTTTGCGGCATTGAAAAGAGCAAAACTAATGCAATAGCCCAGCTTCTTAAATTCATTAGCCAGAAATCTTATAACACTACCGTTAAGATTCTTAATACTGTCATATTCCCTGAACTCATCAGGCACAGCATTAAGTTTTGCCGACAATATGCCCCTGACATTCTCCAAAATGAAATATCTAGGCGACAGATCTGACACAACCCTAAGATATTGAATTATAACATTGCCTCGGAAATCATTCAGGCCCCGGCGTGCGCCGGCCGTACTGAAGGCCTGACATGGCGGTCCACCTACAACCATGTCAATTTCACCTTTTTTCAAGCCCGATACTGAAAGCATTTCAGCTGATGACACAGTGGTAATATCCCTGTCGATAACAGGGATATCGGTATTGTTGCGTATCGTGGAAGCCGCCTGTTTATTCATTTCCACACATAGCCTTATATCCACGCCAGCTTTTTCTATCCCTAAATCCAGACCCATTGCCCCGGAAAACAGGGATATCGCTTTTAATATGCTCATTTCAATTTTTTATAACCATCTGCAAATTTACAAACTTTTAGTTGAAAACTTATTGTAAACATTGTTTTTGCCAAAGAGGGCTAGCACATCAGATGAGGTTTCGCCATAAACGGCAGATCTCGGCACTGCTTATTCCGAACAGATAAAACGGAGCGCCTGCCGGTCGGGAGGCGCTCCGAAATTATGCGGTATTCCTATCGCCGGTAACCGGCGATGTGTCACCTTGCGACGGTCTTGACCACGCTGTCGCCGCAGCGCTCGATAACCGGCATTCCCGGCTCAGGCTTTGATATTCTGATGCCCTGGAAATTATAGTATTCGACAGAGTTGTTTTCCTGAATATCGGAGCCGACAGATCTGACTCCGGCAAGGTCATCGATACGGAACGCGGGAGAGATAACCTGCTGCTGGATGTTCCCTTCGGCAGTCGCCAGAGATATGCGCACGTCGAACCATCCGTAGGGAGCTCCTCCGGTTATCTGGCTCAGGTTGCCTTCATAGAAGGCGCCGAAGCCTTTGGCAAAATATTTGTCGGGCTGCTCTTCGACCTCGAACGGAGTCCAGCGGCCGGTGCCGTAAGGCGCAACCTCCACTTTCACTTCTTCTAAGGGTTCATAATTGAACGACCACTCTGCCCACGAACCGGCCGAGAAATAAAGTTTGCCGTCGGCGGCAGTCCTGAAGCGGTCTGTCACATGACCCGAGACGTCGCGCAGCTGCATGCGGGTGACGCCGGGAACAGGCGCCGATGCGTCTTTGCCCAGATGAATCAGGCAGGTATTCCGGCCCTGAAGATTGTCGACCGCCATATCGGCGTTGTCTATCTCGTAATCCCATTCGCCGGGTGTTGTCCATACATCATCGACTTCCCACTCACTGAATGCGGCTTTCAGGTCGGCCCACGACGAACACACTTCGGCGCCGTCTTTTTTAATGCTGAGCTTATGGTTGGCATAATCGACCGTGCGTATCTCGCCATATCTGCCGACAAAGAGATAGTTAGGCTGGTATCGAGGACGAAGGAAGAGAGTCACGGGCACGTTGTCGCCGAAGACAATGTCGAGATCATCGACCTGATATTGGCTGTTGGCGACATACGATAAGTCTGATTCCTTGAAAAAGTCGAGACAGTCAAAACTGAGATATTCGGGGTCGCCCATTATAGACGTCTGAAGGCTCCAGTCGTCGCCGTCGAGAATCAGAGGCAGACTCATAATGTTGAAACTATTGTCGAAATCGGCGAACATAGGGCGATTGACTAAGGGGCGAATCTCAAAATCCGAGGCGTTCCCGCCGGCATCAGTCCAGTTGCACAGATTCAGACGCGTATCGTTCCATCCGACCCCATAGAACCCCCCGTGGTCTATACTTTGGTTCTTTCCTTTATAATAAGTTGCATAGTCACAGTGTCCGGCGTTTCCTATCCATTGATACAGCTCCGGCGAAGGATTATAGAGATACCCGCCGGCATCAAGCTGAATCGACCTAAAGTTATTAATGTCGTTAGTGACGGTCTGAGCTTTTGAACCGTCGGCACGCAGCATTATGTAAGAGTTTCCGGCCTTAGACTGAGCCACCGTTGTAACAAGGTCGAATATGAAAGCATCGGTATTGTTGACCCATATATTATGTATTGCCCTGCAGTCAGTCAGATTTCCCTCGTCGTCGATGTTCCACAACCCGATATTGCTGCTTACCATAAGAGCCTGAAGCGAGCTGCGGTGGCGAATAACATTGTTCATCCACATATCTGTCGCATTACCGGGAGCCGCCTCTTCCCCCTTGTCGAAGTCTATCCACGGGTGAGGCACAGAGCCGTCGCTCAGCAGCGGGTTATACACTATATGGTTTACCGCCTCGGAGGTCGACACCGACAACGTCATGTCGGAATTCACCACAACATCGTCACGGCAAATTATTTTATATCCCTCGGGGGATTGACAGATAAGCATAAAGTCGTAGGTTCCGGCGTCAAGTTCCCAGGGGAAAACCATATCTTCATTTTCACCCCCGGCAATATACGTTGCCACCCCGACATAAGGATTCTCAGGGTCGAGATTGCGCGGCACCGCAATCTGCAGGCTGAACGGTGTTTCGCCGGCCTCGGCGTTATATGTTATCTGAGGTGTCACAACATAGCGGGTAGCTTCGTCGGCACGTGCGGGCGCTTTCCTGTATTCCTCGAAAGGAATCCCGTTGACCGTGATCTCTGTCGAACGGCTGCCCTGACCGGCAACTCTGGGCATCGTCTGCCTGACAATGACTCCCGACGGCCCGTGTGCGGCAGCTGAAAAAGCCGAAGTCGACAAACCCATGAGCGCCACAATAGAAAAGAGATATTTCTTCATGTTATTGATTTGACCACAACCTGTCCCGGGCCATGGATTGGACAATTATTAAGCATAAGAGCGGCAACCACGGGACACGGCTATCGAAGAGTCGGAAGCTGCCGGAATGGTTCTATAGAGATTCGTCAGTAAATTTATGTCGGGCGCCGACAGTTGCAAATTCCGCGGGGATTATTTAAGCGCCAACAATAAAATAAACCGGATTATTTTATACCTACGTGAAGCCTAAAGCACTAAGCACAGCGTATTTACAACGCGAGACGAGCGGCAAGCCGATCGTTGGAAATCGGCTCGATTCTGATATTCCGCAGATAAAATGTATCTTTGTATATGAAACAGAAATTACTGACTGCCATTATAATTTTCTTCTTTGCGTTCAATTCAACCGTTTATTCTTCACCGCACACATTCAAAACCGGACTGAAAGAAGACTTCTATCGCGCCTCTGCGCGCGACACGGCCCATTCATTGTCAAAGCGAATTGCATGTATTGACTCTCTGATCGCATTGATTCCTGCCGCCAACCGTGCGGCGCAGCTGCTTGAAAAGGCGCAACTGCTTGAAGAATCAGAGCGCTACGACGATGCCGCCAAAGCCTACGAGCAGGTGATTTCCGAACTGCCTGAAGACTCGGTCCGGCTCAGACTGCTGTCTCTTTTCGGGATTGCGAAGATCAGGTTCTACCACAACCGTTATCGCGAAAGCGTCAGAAAGGCATCCGAGATTCTGTCGGTAGAAAAGCCCGATTCGCTCGCATGGATCGACGTCGAATCATATTGTATGATCGGCGCTATTGCCCAGTCGCTCTATCAGCCGGCGCTTGCCGAAAGAGCTTCGACCTTCGCCGAGAAGAGACTGGCGACACTGAATGCGAGCGACGCCTCGCAGTTTCGCAAGCAGGGAGCGCGCGCCCTGCTCATGACCAACGTTGCAGCCAATCTTGCGTCGAAGAATCCCGAGCGGGCTATTGC